>JAJQFG010000121.1 GCA_021201315.1 Erysipelotrichaceae bacterium | reverse complement strand
GCCAATTCATCCCGCTACTAAAGTAGCAGGCTTTCTTGGCATTTCTTTAAGTAAATATCATATGGTATAAGTTATGTTTTAGTAATACGTCACTCACTTTTATACATGCATCTTTATCCATATAACAAGATAATAATTTATTTCCTTTTTCATCATAATATTCTGCCCCATTACCACAAATAATATGACAAGGAATATCATCAGTTAAAGGTAGAATATCATGATAATCTCCGCCTGAGGCAATCGCAAATATAACTCCGTGATTCATAGCTTCTAAGATAGCTTTTTTTCGTTCACTTATTACTTTAACTTTTCCAAGTAGTGTTCCATCAATATCACATGCAATTAATTTAATCATATTATTCCCCTAATACATATTTTTCAATTGCTTCTGCTACACCATCATTTTCACATGATGAAACAATATATTTAGCATGTTGTTTTATTTCATCTACAGCATTTTCTACTGCTACTGTATTTTCAAATTGTTCAAACAAAGTCATATCATTCAATCCATCACCTAAAATCAGCACTTCATCACTATTAATATTCAATAAATCAATAGCCTGATGTAATATTTTACCTTTAGTAGCATTGATATCTGTTACTTCAATATTATTAAAGAAAGATGATGAAACACATATATTTGTATAATTTGATAATTTTAACTTTACATCATTAATAGTTTGATTGCCTGTTTCAAAGCCTTCGATTTTTATAATATCTTGATCTTTTAAATAAGTTTCAAGATCATCTATATGTTTCATTTCCCTAAAAGGTTTATAATCTTTCATCATTTGTTGATAATCTTTATCATAGTCACCACCAGCAGTAACGATATTACGTCTAATAAATGTTGATCTAACAGTTTCTACACTCATCGGTGTGATTGTTTGAGATGAAGTATAAATCATATGAGCTAAACCTGCTTTTTGCATAATACGACTACTCTCAATACAAGTATCATTATCCATATAACAAGACAATAATAATTTTCCATTTTCATCATAATATTGAGCCCCATTACCACTAATAATATGACTTGGTATACCTTCTACAACAGGTAATATATCAGCTACTCCTCTACCTGATACAATTGTAAAGATAACTCCACTATCAATCGCTTCTAGTATAGCTTTTCTATTCCTTTGACTTATTGGTCGATGACCCATTATTAATGTTCCATCAATATCACTTGCAATTAATTTAATCATACAATCTCCTCATTACATAAAATCATTAATCCTAAAAATATATATTCTTGTATATCATCAATTTTTCTTAATGTAGGAATATACTCTTTAGGTATTTCTTTCTCTAAAGCTTTTTGTAAATCTTCTATATGTGGTAACATTGTGCAAAATATGACAACCAATTCTGGGCCAATTGTACAAATCATAGAAGATACCAATCGTTTGATTTCTTCAACCATACCTTCAAATGTTGTATAAAGTTCAAATTTATCATCATTATGAGATAAATATTGCATTTCTCCTGCTACATTATGTTTACCTTTCACAAGCTGATGATTAATCATTATACCAGCACCTGCACAGGTTTTCATTGGTTGAAATAATAAAACCAATGACTCATAATGTGAATGCAAAGCATGATAACCAATGACTGCCGCATTAACATCATTAAATATAATAAATCTTTGATTATATCTATTAAATAAAGCCTTATAGTTCATCTCATAAAAGCCATTGATATTAGCATCAGAGGCATAACCATCATTAATGATACCTGGTGCAGAAAAACCAATTGTTTTTATAGCAGGAAAATTTAATAACACCGTATCAATAACATCATAAATATCTTGAATAGTTATACTAGGTTTAATGATTTCTTTACTAATAAGTATAATTTCACCATTATAAACACGATATGCTATATGTACACGTCCACTATTTCTAAATAATGAAATACATAAATATGTTTGATAACTATTAAACTCTTTTAATTGTTTATGTTTCTTTTCAGCTTTCACTGTTTTCTTCTTATTGATTGCTTCATCAACTAATAACAATAATCCTTTAACATCATATTTAGCAAATATTTGAGCTGGAATATTAAGTAATATTTTGTTTTTAAATGCTTCAGCTACGCGCGTATACATATATGATACTTGTGGTGCTAATAATATAACATCATAATCTTCACCTAAATTAATTAAATTACTATAACCTGTAGCTGCTACTTCATAATCCATTTCTAATACTTCAATCACATCTTGTATTTTTGTCACAAAATAAGAAGTAGTCATACCACCACTACAACATAATAATAACCTAGTTTTAGGTTTTTCTACCAATGTTAATAGGCTTTGCATCATCTCATCAAACAAATTAACAGCATGTTTCATATTATTCATTTGAAAGTGTAAAAAGAAAACAATTTTATTATTTAATTTATTAATAACTTCTAATTCTATAATATTCATTTCATAGAAAGTAATATGACCTAATCCATATTTTGTTTCTATATTTATTGTTTCTTCATCTTTTTGATAAATATTACATTGATTATAATGTTTTGATAGAATCCACTTTTGATAAACAAGTGTATTGATATCCTGTAAAAATTCATCCATATTTATCACCTCATGTATTTATTATATATCAATATTTTATAAAAACTTAAAATTTTCTCATTCAGTATTAAAAAATCGGCTTAATAAGCCGATTTATGCTTTTTCCTTAGCTTTAATTTCAATTTGTTGATTAATAAAAGGTATAACTTCTTCTTGCTTAATATTTAAGACATAAGCAAATTCATCATAAAGAATTTTTTCAGCTTCTTTAAAGATACGATCATCAGTAGCATGAAATTTTTTTCCTTGCTCTTTAAGTTTTTGTTGATGTAAAAATAATGTTTTAACCATCATCATAATTTGTTTACGATCACCACTATTAATGATTTCACGATATTTTTCTTTTCTTACATTATCATTAGCAATCCATATTGTTTCAGCATTATCCATAGAATGAATGAGATCCATGATTTCTTCAGCTGAAAGTATACGTCTCATTTTAGATACCAATTCATCATTATCTACAGGAACATAAGTTGTAGCAGATTTATTATATATTGGTTTTAACACATAATAATCCATCGTCTTATCAGTAAACTTTCTCGTCATAATCTCACTAATTCGACACACACCATCATTTCCATACAATACTGTATCATTAACTTTAAACACATTTATCGCCTCCTAAGCAAAATAAAAAGCTCATTACCAACTGGTCGCAAGTTTAAGCAATGGGCACGTTGATGAATATATTATATCATATTTTTAGTCATTTTGTTAGTGAAAGTTTTTTGACAATGACTTGTAAATATCGTCATATAATATATTGGTGATAGTATGTGTTGTATTTCATTAGAAGATATTACAAATGATTATCAAATTATTGATATAAGAGATTCTTATTCTTTTCATCGATCTCATCTTAAAAACTCAATTAATATACCAAATCATCAAATCAATATATTTGATAAACCAATTGTATTGATTTGTTATAGTGGAAAACAAGCGAAAGAATTAGCTCAATATTATAACAATTTAGGCAAGGAATGTTACTATGTAGAAGGTGGATATCAAAGTATCATGAACATTAATAATAAATATTATTAAAAAAACAGATAAGGCATTGCCTTATCTGTTAATGTTAGTATCTTATAAATCTAATTGATAGAATCCAGAAACACCACTATAAATAGCATCTTCGCCTAATTCATCTTCAATTCTCATTAATTGATTGTATTTAGCAATACGATCAGTACGAGAAGCAGAACCAGTCTTAATTTGACCAGCATTAGTTGCTACAGCGATATCAGCAATTGTAGTGTCTTCAGTTTCGCCTGAACGGTGAGATACTACAGCAGTGTATTTAGCTTTTTGAGCCATTTCGATTGCTTCTAATGTTTCAGTTAAAGTACCAATTTGGTTAACTTTAATTAAGATAGAGTTAGCAGCACCTTTTTCGATACCTTTAGCTAAACGTTCAGTATTAGTTACGAAGAAATCGTCACCAACTAATTGAACTTTACCACCTAACTTCTTAGTTAAGTAATCCCAACCTTCCCAGTCATCTTGATCTAAACCATCTTCGATTGAGATAATTGGATATTTGTCGCATAATTCAACATAGAAGTCAACTAATTCATGAGAAGTGAAAGTTCTATTATTTTCACCAGGTAATGTATATTTACCATCTTTATAGAATTCAGAACTTGCAACGTCCATAGCTAATTTAACATCTTCACCTGGTTTATAACCAGCTTTTTCGATTGCTTCTAAGATAGTTTGAATAGCTTCTTCGTTAGATGCTAAGTTAGGAGCGAAACCACCTTCATCACCAACAGCAGTGTTTAAACCTTTACCTTTTAATACTGATTTTAATGAATGGAATACTTCAGCACCCATACGAATTGCTTCTTTGAATGTTGGAGCACTAACTGGCATAATCATAAATTCCTGGAAGTCTACGTTGTTGTCAGCATGAGCACCACCATTAACGATGTTCATCATTGGAGTAGGAATAACATGAGCATTAGCTCCACCAATGTAACGATATAAAGGTACATTTAAGCTGTCAGCTGCAGCTTTAGCAACTGCTAAAGAAACACCTAAGATAGCATTAGCACCTAATCTACCTTTGTTTGGAGTACCGTCTAAGTCGATCATTAATTTATCAATCTTTCTTTGATCAAATACATCTAAACCAATAACCTTTTCAGCGATTTCATCATTAACATTAGCAACAGCTTTAGAAACACCTTTTCCTAAATATCTGTTTGGATCGTCGTCTCTTAATTCTACTGCTTCATGAACACCAGTTGAAGCTCCACTAGGTACGATTGCTCTACCAAAAGCACCATCACAGCATTTTACTTCAACTTCTACAGTTGGATTCCCACGTGAATCTAATACTTCTCTTGCATACACACTTGTAATTTTACTCATTTTTTGCCCTCCTAATTAGAGATTACTCTGTGCATTATCTACAAAGTATTCTCTTGATACAAGCGTTAGATTTTTACTAACTAGAAATATGATACCATAAATGTGAAAAAATATCAATTAATTATACAAGCAAATCAAGAAAAATTCTTTCATATCATAAAATTTTTCTTATTTTAAATAATGTTGTTATTAGCTTATAAATTATTCAATAATATCTTCAGTTTTATAAATATAATATCCTTCATAATAATAGCTTGCATCAATACCTTTCATATAAACTTCTCTATCATTTACTTTATCTGTTAAGGCCTGTTTTAATAAGACTTTTATTTCAATATCTTTAATTGGACTTCTTTCCATAGCCATCAAATAATCTTCCTTATCTACCTTGCTCCAATCAATAACTTGACCTAATTCTTTTTTTAAAATAGCATCTAACCAAATTCGTGTACTTCTTCCATTTCCCTCTCTGAAAGGATGAGCCACATTCATTTCCACATATTTTTCAATAATTTCATCAAAATTTGATTGAGGCATAGCAGATACATTTTTTAAAGATTCATTTAAATACATCATTGGAGCAAAACGAAAATTTCCTTTACCTAAATTAACATCTCTCATTTTTCCTGCAAATTCATATATTTCGTCAAATAAATAATAATGAATTTGTGATAACCCTTTAAAAGTACCTACATCCAAATTATTAAAATCAGTTTCATATAATTTCATTGCTTTTATTTTACTGATTCTTTCTTCTTTGCGAGCAAGCTGTGCAGAATCTGTTATATTTAATTTATTGTTTAATGTCATAGTTAGCTCCCTCTTATATATTATATAAAAGATTTTAACATCGTTTAAACCATGTTACAACTATTATAAATATAGCTTAAAGCAAAAAAGCAGGAATAATTCCTGCTTAAGATATAAGATCTATAATTTTATTAACGTTATCTGTACCATTTTTGATGCCAAGTCCTATCAATAATGCACATATGATACTAATTACCATAAAGATGAAGCCTAATATATGAATAATCGGATGAACTTGAGTACCAAACAAAATAAGAATTAAGGATATTGAGGAAGAAATGATGGAGTAGCTTAGCCACTGTTTTAATCGATTTATCATTTTTGTTTGATATTTGACTTCATTAATATAATTTTCTTTTAACTTGGCGTTCATATAATACCTCCTATTAATAAACTAATCCTGGATCAAAGAATCCAATTAATACACCAATAAATGCAATAACAACTAATAATAACATAACTTGAATTGGTGACATTTTTCTCTTAGATAATAAATACCAACATAACATAACAAATGCTGCTGTCAATAAACTTGGATAAACTTCATCTAATTTATCTTGTAATACTAAATAAGCTTCACCTTCACTATTTAACAATTGGAATGAAGTTGTAACAGATACCCATGTAGCTGCAACTGCCCCAATAACAATACCACCTAACATTGTAATAGATTCTCTTAAAGCTTCACCTTGAGCACCAACTAAGAAATCAACAGCTTTTCCACCTAAATCATAACCAGTATAGTATAAGAATCTCATACCAAAGTATGCAAATAAGTTCCATACAATAATATAGAAGATAGCACCAACAGGAGACCCACCTGTAGACATACCCATAGCAATACCTAATAAGATCGGAATAATTGTACCAACAACCAATGAATCACCAATACCAGCAATAGGACCCATTAAACCTGCTCTTAAACCATTGATAGTTTCATCATCAACGTCTTCAGCACCATTAGCTCTAGCTTCTTCTAAACCAGCAGTAATACCTACAATAATAGCACCTAATTGAGGTTCAGTATTGAAGAAAGCTGTATATGTTTTAATAGCATTCGCTTGATCTTCTTTTTTGTCATATAATTCTTCAATGATTGGAAGCATTGATGTTAAGTAACCAAATGTTTGCATATGTTCTTGTGAGAAACAAGTTAAGTTACCATAATACCAATGATGGAATGATTTACTTAATGTTTTCTTAGATATTTTCTTTTCCATATTAGATATCCTCCTCTTCATCATCAAAATCACCATCAGCTACAGCTGGTTTGGACATTGATATCATTTTAATTCTATAGTTAATTAAAGCAAACATACCAGCAATAACTGTTGCAGATACTAAGTTAATACCTAAAGCAGCAGCTAATGTAAATCCAAAGAAGAATGGAACGAAATCAATCGCTTTAGTAACAATTTGTTTTAATAAAATTGCAATTCCGACACATGGTAATAATGATCCAACAGTAAATAATGTCTTCATAGCAATACCTTCCATAGGTAAGTATGCTTTAATCAAATCAACCATTGGTGCACCCATCTTACACATAATCATTGTAGGAATAAGTGAACAAATAATATGTGAAATCCAAGGTAAAACCCAATCTACAACATATAACTTATGATAATCCCCTTTTTCAACAGCAGTCCAGCCAATATGTTGCCAAGCTAAGTTAATAGTAGCTGTACCATAGAATAATACAGTACCTAAAGTACCAACCATAGTACCAAATGAAGTAGCCAATGCTTGGCCATCAGCTGAAGAGGCATCCAAACCATAACTCTTCAATGCAATCATCGCTAAAGGAATACCAATATAACTAACTGCACGTACATCTGCTGAAACAGTTCCACCTGGAGTAACTAATGCAATATAAACAACCTGCATAGCCACACCTACTAAAATACCAGATGCGACATCTCCTAAAATAATACCACAAACTAATCCACCAACTAATGGTCTACCCAATGTGTAGTTACCAATAGATGTTCCACCTAAACCAGGCATACTTGATAAACAAGCAAATAAACCTAGTAAAAAGGCTTGAATCCAACTAATAGTCATAATTTTTTCTCTCCTTTTTAAATATTAATAACCAAATTTACCCTTAAAATCATCCCATGTACCAATAGATACATCTGGAAGTAATGCGAACTTAATCGTATAACCTGCTTTTGCCATTCTTTCGAATGCATCGGCTTCTTCCTGAGTAATAGATTGGTTATTGCCTAATTTCACTGCTCCTTCTCTATCATTACAAGGACCAACAATCACTGTTCTTAATCCACAATCAAATCCATCATCTACTAATATTTTAGCCATATCTACAGGATTCTTTGTAATTAAGAAATACTTTGTATCACTATCTAATACTTTTTGTGATTTCTTTTTAAAATCAGCTAAACTCCAAACAAATGTCTTTTTACCGCTGGCAGCTTTGTAAGCAGATTTTAAAACATTATTAGTGGCTGCTTTATCATTCACTGCAATTAAACCATCACAAGGATATTCCCTTGCCCAACGAGTACAAGTTTGACCATGAATCATACGATCATCAATACGAATAAATGAAACTGACATCTTTCTTTCTCCTTTCTAAATATCGTCTTCATCTTCTACTTCAATTTTAAATTCTCTTAAAGCACTATGTGCTTCATTTAAAACTTGTTCTAATAAAGTATCATTATCAAATGTGTCTTTCATTAAGACAACAGTCAAAGCTAAAGGTAAATTCATACCACCAATAATCAAAGTTTTATCACTAAAACCTTTTTCATTGATAACATTCAATGCTGTGGTAAGTGGCGAACCACCAATCAAATCACCTAATAAAACAATTTCATCATCTTCCGTGATAACATCAATAGCTTGAGCAAATTCTATTGCAAATTCATCAGCACTCTTACCATTTTTCAGTCCACAAGCAATGACATCTTTTCTTTGACCAGCAAGCATACTTAAAGCTTCTTTTAATCCATCAGCAAATTCTCCATGACTTACTAATACTTCATATTTCACTTCATTCCCTCCTTCTTAAGACAACATTATTCTAGCATTGAAAGCGTTTTTACACAGCTGAACAATGTCACAAAAAAATCATGATAATAATCATGATTTTAAATGACAAATGTCATCAAAAAAGGGCACTTTCGTGTCCTACTCATTAAGAGTTTGATTGATTTCTTTTTGGAGAGCTGCTAAAGACAAATCAATATCATCACCATTATTGATCATACTAGAAATACTTGTATCTAAAGAACTGATAACACTCTCATATTTTTTAAATTGACTTGAGCTTCTTGTACTTTCCATAACTTCATCTAACAAAGACAAATTGACTAAGCTATCACCTGCTTCTTCACTAATAATTTGAATTGTTTCATCAGATTGTGTAACAGTTTTTAAAGCTGAAATACCTTGAGAGTATTGAATAAGATTTTGTTGTAATGATGTATCATAAGTCAATAGTTTTAAAAATTCCCAAGCTAAAGTTTTATGTGTTGAGCGTGATGACATGCTTATAAGAGTGGTCGATATTTCACTATAACCAGTTGAAGTAGAAGAAGATGGCATCTTAACACAATCCCATTCAAATTGAGAGTATTTTTTGATACGCCATGGATAAGGTTTATAGGTACGATATTCAGCTAATGTCATGGGTGAAAAAGCTATTTGGCCTTTATCGAATTGATCAGATGTTAGGTTTTGGTTTTGATTAAGATCTATAAGTTTTTGTACAAATGAAATAGCTTCTTTAACTGATGTTTGATTAAGATAGCAAGTTGTGCCATCTTCATCAAATAAGTCAATGCCATAAGCATAGATAGCATCCAACCAATCATAACTATAAACACCATATTGATCAATAATCCCATCACCATCACTATCTTTAGTAATTTGTTTACATATATTATAAAAATCATCCAATGTCCAATCATTATCAGGTATATCAATACCTTCTTTTTCCAATAATGTCTTATTAACAAACATCAAAGTTGGATTACATTCATAAGGAAGAGCATATTGTTCATCCTGATAACTACCAGCTTCTAAGGCACTTTCATAATAAAATGATGTATTAATATCACTTTCTATATAGCTTGTTAAATTTTCTAAAACACCTAAAGAACTAAAAGTATTAAAATCACTATTCAAAACCATAAATACATCTGGTTCATCACCTGCTAACATCTTATCAGCCAACCAGGAAGAATAGTCATCTTTCAAAATTCCACTCTCATATTGAATTTCAACATTAGGATATTTTTCCTCAAATAACGCAATAGCTTCATCAATTAATGTATAACTTTCACTACTAGGCACATCCCAGTTACTTCCTGCGAAAATACCAATTGTTAAAACAATCTTTTTAGGATAACAGATGAGCCCTATTAGTAAAACAACAATTATAAGTATAATTTTTATTATTTTATTCATCTTGAAAATCCCTTGTTGTGATACCATTTTGTACTGCCCATATAGCCAGTTGTGTACGATCTCTTAAGTTTAATTTTGATAGAATAGAACTTAAATAGTTTCTTACTGTCCCTTCTGATAAATATAATTTAGAAGCAATTTCTTTATTTGATAAACCACAAGCAACTTGTTGAATAACACGCCATTCGGGTTTAGTAATATCCTTAATCAACTCTTCTTCAACTTGAATCGAATAATTATTTTGTGTCATTTTAGAAAACATGCTAAAAACTTTAGTTGCTATATCAGGATTAATCATTCCACCGCCTTGATAAACAGTTAATATAGCTTGATATAATTCGTCCATTGAAACACCCTTAAGTAAATACCCACTTGCGCCATATTTTAAAGCACTAAAGACAAAATCATCATCATCAAAAGTGGTTAAAATAATAATCTTTGTGTTAGGATATTGCTCCTTAATAGACTTGGTACACATCACCCCATCCATTAAAGGCATACGTATATCCATCAATACCACATCTACCTTTTGTCTTGCTAAAAGATCCAAAACTGCAAATCCATCCCCAGCAGTACCTACTACTTGAATATCATCATGTGTTCCCAAGACAATCTTCAAGCTTTCTCTTATTAATTCCTGATCATCTGCGATAACTACCTTAATCACAATTTTCACCCCTCTGCATCGGTATCTTTATTGTTGTTAAAAAACCATCACTTCCATCATAATAAACCTCACCATTAATCATACCAATTCTTTCTCTCATTTGTTTTAAGCCATAACCTTGTATAATATCATCACAACCACAACCATTATCCTTAATCTTAAGATATAATGTATTATCCTGTTGATAAATATCTATCTGAATATGCGTTGCGTGACCATGACGAGAAGAATTTGTGATACTTTCCTGAATAGCTCTAAATAAAACATCTTCCTTTGTGTTTTCAAAATCTACATGTTCTAAAGTATAATTAAAATCAATTTTCAAATCACTGACACTTGTAAATTCTTCAATCATGCTTTCAATAGCCCCTTGAAAGCCATGTTCCTCTAATGCTCCTGGACGAAGCTTATTGAGAGAGTTTCTGACATCACCAATTCCTTGTCTTACAACCTTAGAAATAACAATTAATTGTTGTTTTGTCGCTTTAGGATCAATATCAATCATCGCAATGCATGCATCAACTCCAGCAGCTATACCTGTTAAAGCATGTCCTAAAGTATCATGAATTTCTCTAGCTAATCGTTTACGTTCGTTATCTTCACCTATTTTTTCTGTAATAGCAGCATAGTTTCTGAGTTCTTGATTGACTTGATTAATCATATCTAATTCTTTAGCTATATTTTCATTTTCTTCAATCTGATTACCAATATATAGAATAATAAAACAAATAAATAATAAAATATTCATTGTTTCTAAAATATTTCTACTTATCATTAATAATCCACGCAACGATGAACTAAAAGCTTCAAAGTAAGCATCAGGATCAGTCATATGAACAAATGGTGAAAATACATCATAATTTGATAAAAGATAAATAATAACCAACCCCACTAACATTCCCATAGTAGATTTATCCTCACGCATATAAAGTATACAATCACAGAATACCAATAAAATAACGCCATTATATCCCATATATAATAAGTAAATTAATATAAAACATAAAAATACTTCTAAACAACTATAAATAATATTCCATTGTTCTCTAAAATTCTTATGCGTATGTCGATAATATATAATCAACATTAATATGCCATAAAGAATAATAGAACCAAAGAATACATATAAAGGGTGATGTGGTATATATGTTAATTTATCTAAGAAAGCTCTAGACATTTCATTTTGAATAATATAACGGGTACTTAATAAATAGACACCACCATAAAATATAACAATTAACAAATTAAAATAAATCATAAGTATATGTAAAGTTATAATAGTTTTATGATAATTACGAATACGAATCACTATTGCCACCCCGTTTCATCATATTCTTGGATATTATCTTTATTAATCAATGTGACTGGTATAATAATTTCTGTTTCAATACTTTGATGATTCATCAAATCATACATCTTTTCTCCTGCAATTTGGCCAGTTGTGATAGGTGATTGAGCAACTGTACCCGCTACCATAGAGCTTTGATTAATAAGCTGTTTAACATCAGGTGTACCATCAACACCATAAACGATAACATTACTATAACCCTTTGATTCAAGAGCAGCTAAAGCTCCTAAAGCACTGGGATCATTAAGTGCCATCACAACATCAACATCACTTGTTTCTTCTAACATAGCCTGCATCAAAGGCATAGCTTGTTCTAATTGGCCTTCACATTCACCTTCATTAATCACTTGATAATTATCATTATCAGCAATCGTATCTAAGAAGCCTTGAATACGATCACTGGCAGATTTAACAGCTGAATGTTTTAATAAAATTATATTGGCTTTATCTAAACGTTCCATCATATCATTTGCACATTGAACACCAGCATCATAATTATCCGAAACAATTGTGCAATTCACAAGTTCACTTTCATCTACAGGTGCGTCAATAACAATGACAGGAATACTTGCATCTCTAGCAGCCTGTAAAACTTCTTCTAAACCACTAGATTCAATTGGATTTATAAAAATACCATCCACATCTTCATCAATAAAAGCATATATCTGTTCAATTTGTTTATCAACATCTAAAGCTGGATCACGTACTAATAGTTGATCACCATTATCTTCAATGACTTTTAATAATTCATTATTAATCACTTCATAATAAGGATTATTCATTGTCATATATGTAACACCAAAAACACGATTTTTACGTGTTGGATTAATATAACTTGTATATATTGTACCTATAATTAAAGAAAATATGACAATACAACAAAATATCAAAGCATTTCTATTCCTTTTCTCCATAAAATCACCCATTCATAGCATATTCTAACATTTTTATACTATCTATTTGAAGTGACAAATGTAATAAAAAAGCAGGTTTTCATTTCCTGGGAAATATGTAGAAATATATTTAAAAAATAAAAAAAGCAGGAAAACCTGCTTAATCAAGATATTGTGTTGTTATTCTTTGAGGAATATCTCTTACACTATAAGTTTCATCACTATGACCAATAGCCAAACCACAACATGGTGTAAAGCCTTCAGGTATATTAAGTGAAGAAAGCACTTCTGGACTAGAGTTAATAGCCATTACACCACCCCAGATATGACAACATGCAAGATTCAATTCTGTACAAGCTAAAGCCATATTTTGTACAATAATAGCTGCATTTGAATGAGCAACATTATCATTTGTTCCATTTAATTTAGCACTTACAACTATAAATAATGGAGCTCCATTTAAAATATTACCTTCAGGATTATGTGTCATGGCAACACCAGCTTGTCTAATAGAATCAAGAACCTTTTCACTTGTAATAACCTAAATTCCCATGAAAAATTACATTATATTTTATAAAATGCAAAAAAGTT
>JAJQFG010000017.1 GCA_021201315.1 Erysipelotrichaceae bacterium | reverse complement strand
ATGAAATATAAATATGATCATTATGCGTCAAGTGAATCAGATGGTCTAGCATAAACATTTATTGTTTCAAGTTTTCGTTTAGATAAATTGATTGCTACAATGTTTAAAATATCTAGATCTAAAGCAGTGGAAGCAATTCATGGTGGAAATGTAAAAGTCGATTATAAAATTGTTGAAGAAGTTAGTTTTTTGTGTCATAATGGTAATGTCATTTCTTTAAGACATCATGGTAGGGTTAAACTGGTTGATGAACAAAGAGAAACAAGATCAAATAATCATGTGATTACTGGTTATTTTTATAAATGAGAGGTGAGATGAGTGGCAGAGTTTAAAAATCAATGGAGAGGTTACAATAAACAGGAAGTTGATAACAAAGTGAATGATTTGAACAATACGATATCAAATCAACAACAACAAATTGTTCAGTTGCAACAGGAAATACAATCACTTAAAGATACTAACACTGAACTAACAAAGCAAATAACAATTCAAGAAAAGACAAATGAAGAAATTGCTCGATTAGCTTTAAAAGAAGCCAGTGATCTCATTGAAAAAGCCAAACGTAATGCTAATATGATTTTAAAAGAATCTATGGAATATGTGAGAGGCTTATCTAAAGATGTGGATAGTATTAAACAAGAAGCTTTGGATTTTAGAGCTAGTGTTGTAAAATTAAGCGAAGAAATGATAGAAACTATTGACAAATCTGAAATTTTCAGTTTAATTAAAGAGGAACAAGAAAATAAATACGATGAAGGAGAAAGTTCATAGGGAAATATGACAGAGAGCTTGTGGTTGGTGCAAACAAGCGATAGGAACTTATGAAGAATCACTCCCAAGTAGCATCCTGAATTCAGTAGGGAGAGCCGTGCATCGCGTTAAGATGCTTTTCACACATAAAGGTGGTAGAACGTTCAGCGTCCTTTAAAAGGACGCTTTTTTATTTGAAAGGAAGGATATAAATGAACTATAAAGACACATTATTAATGCCTAAAACAGATTTTGAAATGCGTGGTAAATTACCAACAAAAGAACCAAAATATGTTGAAAGATGGCAAGAAAATCACATGTATGAAAAAGTCATCAAACAAAATGAAGGACATGATGACTTTGTATTCCATGATGGGCCTCCATATGCTAATGGTAATATGCATGTAGGCCATATGTTAAATAAAATTATTAAAGATGTTATCTGCAGATATAAAAATATGCAAGGTTATTATACACCTTATATTCCTGGTTGGGATACACATGGTTTACCTATTGAAAATGCCATCCAAAAATTAGGTGTTAATCGTAAAGAAATGAGCACTGCTGAATTTAGAAATAAATGTTATCAATATGCATTAGAACAAGTTGAAAAACAAAAGGAACAATGTATTAGAGTTGGTACATTTGCTGATTATGATCATCCATATTTAACATTGGATAAAGAATTTGAAGCCAATCAAATTGATGTATTTGCGAAAATGGCTTTAGATGGATTGATCTATAAAGGATTAAAACCAGTTTATTGGTCACCTTCTAGTGAATCAGCTTTAGCTGAAGCAGAAGTTGAATATCATGAAGTCAAATCACCTACGATTTATGTTAAATTCCAGGTTAAAGATGGTAAAGGTATTTTAGATAATGATACTTATTTTGTTATTTGGACGACTACACCTTGGACTATTCCTGGAAACTTAGCAATTTGTTTAAATGAGAATTTTACTTATGCTTTAGTTCAAAGTGAAAAGGGTAAATTGATTGTTTTAGATGAATTGGTTGATAGTTTATGGGAAAAATTAGGATTAGAACAAAAAGAAGTTTTACAAAGATTTAAAGGTAAAGAATTAGAATATATTACTTGTCAGCATCCATTATATGATAGAGAATCATTGGTTATTTTAGGTGATCATGTTACAACAGACGCTGGTACTGGTTGCGTTCATACAGCCCCTGGTTTTGGTATGGATGACTTTATTGTTGGGCAAAAGTATGGTTTAGATGTTTATTGTAATGTTGATGATCATGGTTGCATGATGGAAGATTGTGGTGAATGGTTAGCAGGTCAATATGTTGATGATGCGAATAAGACTGTAACATTAAAGTTGGATGAAATTGGTGCTTTATTAAAGCTTGAATTCATTAAGCACGAATATCCACATGATTGGCGTACAAAGAAACCAATTATCTTTAGAGCAACTGATCAATGGTTCTGTTCTATTGATAAGATTAGAGATAAATTATTAGATGAAATTGATCATACAGAATGGTTAAATGAATGGGGTCATATTAGAATCTATAATATGATTAAAGATCGTGGTGACTGGTGTATTTCTAGACAAAGAACTTGGGGTGTTCCAATTCCTATTATTTATTGTGAAGATGGAACTCCAATTATGGAAGAAGAAGTTTTTAAACATATTTCAGATTTGTTTAGAGAATATGGTTCTAATATTTGGTTTGAAAAAGATGAGAAATTCTTACTTCCTGAAGGTTATACAAATGAACATTCACCAAATGGTATCTTTAAGAAAGAAAAAGATATTATGGATGTTTGGTTTGATTCTGGTTCTTCTCATACAGGATGTATGAAGGAAAGAGGATATAGATATCCAGTTGATTTGTATTTTGAAGGTAGTGATCAATATCGTGGCTGGTTTAACTCTTCATTGATTGTTGGTACTGCAACTCATGGATGTGCACCATATAAAACAGTTTTATCTCATGGTTTCGTATTAGATGGTAAAGGTAATAAGATGTCTAAGTCTTTAGGTAATACAGTTGATCCTATTAAGATGGTGGATAAATATGGTGCAGATATTTTAAGATTATGGGCAACATCAGTGGCTTATCAATCAGATGTTCGTATTTCTGATGATATTATGAAACAAGTTGCAGAAAATTATCGTAAAGTTAGAAATACTATGCGTTTTATGTTAGGTAATCTTAATGATTTTAATGAAAAAGATGTTGTACCTGTTGAAGATCTTGAAGGTGTTGATAAGTACATGTTGGTTGAATTAAATAACTTAATTGATGGTTATTATGAAGCTTTTGATCAATATGATTTTGCTTCAGCTAATCAACTTATTTTAAATAACTTTACGAACTTAGTAAGTTCATTCTATATGGATTTCACTAAAGATATTCTCTATATTGAAAAAGCTGATAGTAAACGTAGAAGACAAGTTCAAACTGTTTTATATCATTATGCTAAAACATTAATGAAATTATTATCACCAATCTTAGTCTTTACTGCTGAAGAATTACATGATAATTTCCATTGTGATAATCAACAGGAAGAATCAATCTTCTTAGAACCTAAACCGGTTAAATTTGATATTGCTAATAGTGAAAGTATTAAAGAATACTATGATCGTTTCTTAAATCTTAGAAAAGATGTTATGAAAGCCTTAGAAAATTTAAGAAATGAAAAAGTTATTAAATCTAATATGGAAGCTAGAGTTATTATTCATTTAAAAGATGAATATAAAGATATGGCTGATTTAGGTGTTGCTTTAAAACAATTATTCATTGTTGCTAAAGTTAAATTTGTAGATAGTAATGATGGCTTAGATGAATATGATAGTGCATATATTAAGGCTGAAAAATTCAATGGTATTCAATGTCCAAGATGTTGGAATTATTTTGATGAAAACGAAATGAATGGTGAACTTTGCTGTCGTTGCCATAGTGTAGTGAATGGATAGAAATGGTACAAAAGTACCATTTCTTTATGACATATGAAACTTAAAGGTCCGCTTTATTTATTAACAGCAGCTCTTATTTGGGGTAGTTCTTTTATTGTAATGAAAAATGCAGTTGATTTTATAACACCTGCTATATTATTATTGATACGTTTTATAATAGCATCATTTATATTAAGTATGTTGTTTTTTAAACAAATAATATCTTTTTCAAAAGATAAAATCATTGGATGTTTATTGACAGGTTTTTGTTTATATATTGCTTATTATGTACAAACATGGGGATTAGCTTATACTACACCAGGTAAAAATGCTTTTTTAACAGCTGTTTATTGTGCTATTGTACCATTTTTATCATGGCTGATTGATCAACAAAGACCTAGTCTTTATCATTTTATAGCAGCTTTTATTTGCGTTTTAGGAATTGGTTTTGTAAGTCTTGATAATTTTTCTATTCAAATTGGAGACTTACTAACACTGATTGCAGGTTTTTTATATGCAATTCATATTATGATGACACAACATTTTTCTAAAGATGTTGATGGTAAAGCATTTACAACTTTTCAATTTTATGGTGCTACATTGCTAGCGTTTGTATTTTCTTTATTCTTTGAAGATTTATCAATCATAAAAACAATTCAACCAACTATATTTCTACAAATATTCTATTTAGCTTTCTTTGCCACAGCTATAACTATGTTATGTCAAACTTTAGGACAAAAATATACTAATGAATGTTATGCTTCGCTTATTTTATCATTGGAGTCTGTCTTTGGGGTTATTTTTTCAATTATTTTTTATCATGAAGTTTTAACCTTAAAAATGTTTATAGGCTTTACATTCATATTTATTGCGATTGTTATATCGCAAACACAATTATCATTTTTAAGGAGGTCCGCATGAAAAAAATATTAAGCCTTATATTGGTTATTGTTGTTAGTTTACTTGTTATGAAACCAGTATCAGCAGCTAATATAAGTGTTGATTTATATTCAGATTATGCTTATTTAATTGATAGAAATACAAAAATGGTTTATCTTGATGATAAATCAGATGATCAAATATATCCTGCAAGTATTACTAAAATCTTAACAACCATTGTCGCTATAGAAGCTATAGAATCATCTGATGTTTCTATGGATGACACCATTACTATGCTTGAAGAAGATTTTGAGGGATTGTATGCTGCTGGAGCTTCTACAGCTTATTTAGAAATTGGTGAAAAAGTCACTTATAGAGATTTATTATATGGGGTATTATTACCTTCTGGTGCTGATGCTTGTCAAGCTCTAGCAAGACTGACTTATGGTAGTGTTGATGCTTTTGTTGATGCTATGAATGAGAAAGTTGCTAGTCTTGGTTTAGAAAATAGTCATTTTGAAAATCCGACAGGATTACATGATGATAATCATTATACAACTGTTAAAGATATGTCTGTTATTTTAGATGATGCTTTAAATAATGAAACATTTAAAGAAGTCTTTACAGCTAGAACTTATACATGTTCGACAGGTGTACATACTTGGTTATCAACTTTGTATCGTGCTACATCTAATAGTGGTATGAAAACAACGGTCTTGGATGGCGCTAAAAGTGGTTATACTGTGGAAGCTCAATATACATTGGCTACATTAATGACCATTGATGGACATGAAATGATACTTGTTACAGCTCATGCTTCTACTGAAAACGGTCTTAATGCTCATGTAGCTGATGCATTGACTGTATATAATTATATGACGATTCATTATCATAGCGTGACTTTATATAAGAAAGATGATGAACTTGGAAATTATATGATATTAGGTTCTAATGTTTTTCAATATGTTTATGATGCAAGTGAAGATATTTCATTGTTGTTAGAAAATAGTATTGATTATGAAGATTTGGATATTGAATTACAAAGTCATTCAGGTATCTTGATAGCACCGATAGAAGATGATGAAACGATCATGACTATGGAAGTAAGTTATAATGATGAAGTGATTTATACATATGACTTTTCTTTAGAATCAACAATTGGTGTATCTTATGCTGCTTTAGCTTTGGAACTAGGTATTCCAGTTGCTGCTGTAGCAGCTATTGTATGTGTAGCTTTAAGAATGATTTATCGAAGCCGTTAAAATGGCTTTTTTGTTTGCAAAATTTAAGATGAGCTATAATGCTCATCTTTTATGTTTTTGTTTCCATTCTTTGATTTGTTTAAGTCTTAAAGCTACTTTGACTTCTGCTCCTTGATTGGTTGGATAATAGTATTGTTTATCTTTTAGGGCATCAGGAAGACAAGTCATGGTTGTTAGTTTTTCTTCATAGTCATGCGCATATTGATAGCCTTCACCATAATGTAGATCCTTCATAAGCTTGGTAGGGGCATTACGAATATGTAATGGTACGGGTTCGGATATGGTTTGCAAGGCATCTTTTTTAGCACTTTCATAGGCAGTATACAAAGCATTGGATTTAACTGATAATGATAAATAAGTCACTACATGTGTTAAATGCACATTACATTCTGGCATACCTAGAAAGTGACATGCTTGATAACCAGCAATAGCGATTTCTAAAGCACGGCTATCAGCCATCCCAATATCTTCACTAGCAAATCTTACCAATCTTCTAGCAATATATAATGGATCCTCACCAGCCTCTAACATTCGTGCTAACCAATAGATAGCTGCATCCACATCACTATTTCGCATGGACTTATGTAATGCTGAAATAAGATTATAATGCTCTTCACCTTTTTTATCATAAAGTAATGATTTTGTACTAGTAATTTGTTCAATCATTTCCTTTGTTACAACAATTTTATCTTCATCTTTGACACCATTATCAATACCCATCTCTAAAGTATTCAAAGCTACTCTAGCATCACCATTAGAAAATACAGCTATCATATATAAACTATCATCATCTATTTCAATATGTTCATTGCCATAACCTCTTTCATCCTCTAAAGCATGATGCAATAACTCTATAATATCATCAACTTCTAAAGCATTTAATACAAATACCTTACAACGTGAAAGTAGGGCAGAATTAATCTCAAACGATGGATTTTCTGTAGTAGCACCAATTAAAATAATACTACCTTTTTCCACATAAGGTAAAAAAGCATCTTGTTGAGCTTTATTAAAACGATGAATCTCATCCACAAAAACAATTGTCCTAATACCAAACTGTCTTTTTTCATCTGCTTTTTTCATCACCGCTTTAATATCTTTAATACCACTTGTAACAGCCGAAAAATCAATAAATTCACTCTTAGTAGAATTGGCGATAATTCTAGCGAGTGTTGTTTTTCCAACACCAGGTGGTCCCCAAAAAATCATGGAACTAATCTGATCATTCTCTATTAATTGCCATAATACTTTACCTTTTCCAACTAAGTGTTTTTGACCGACATAATCATCCAATGTTAAAGGTCTTATTCTACTAGCAAGTGGTTCACTTGGTTCAAATAAACTTGTTTGATACATAATATCACTTCCTAGTGATATTATAATTGATATATGAGTAATACGCAAATGCTAAGCTTGTATTTTTTATATAACTATGTCATAATAGCGTAGAAAAGAGAGGAATTAAATATGGCAGATATATATCAAGAATCATTAAAGATGCATGAAGAAGTTAAAGGCAAATTGGAAGTTAATATAAAAGTCCCATTAGAAAATAGTCATGATTTATCACTAGCTTATACGCCAGGAGTAGCACAGCCTTGTCGAGAAATTCATCAAAATAAGGAAGATGTTTATAAGTATACATGGAAACAAAATTGCGTGGCTGTGGTGAGTGATGGTACTGCAGTACTTGGTTTAGGGGATATTGGACCAGAAGCAGCGATGCTGGTTATGGAAGGTAAGTCTATTTTATTTAAGAAGTTTGGTAATGTAGATGCAGTTCCTATTTGTTTAGATACTAAAGATCCAAAAGAAATTATAAATATTGTTAAAGCGATGGCACCTAGTTTTGGTGGTATTAATTTAGAAGATATTAGTGCACCTAGATGTGTTGAAATTGAACGTACGTTGATTGAAGAATTAGATATTCCAGTGTTTCATGATGACCAACATGGTACAGCAATAGTTGTGAGTGCGGGACTTATGAATGCTTTAAAATTAGTAAATAAGAAAATGGAAGATATTACGGTTGTAGTTAGTGGAACAGGAGCTGCCGGTAGTTCGATTATTAAGATGCTTAAAGCATTGGGAGTTAAGGAAATCTATGGTTTTAATATTAATGGGATTGTGATTAAAGAAGATTATGATAAGTATGATTTTTTAACAAAAGAATTAACTTCTATTACTAATTTATCAAATAAACGTATGACAATGGCTGAAGCATTTAAAGAAGCTGATGTTTTTATTGGTGTTTCAGCTCCAAAGCTTGTTACAAAGGAAATGGTTCAATCGATGAAGAAAGATCCGATTATCTTTGCAATGGCTAATCCAGAACCTGAAATTACTTATGAAGAAGCCAAAGAAGCAGGTGCAACAATCATAGGTACTGGACGTTCAGATTATCCAAATCAAATCAATAATGTCTTAGCTTTCCCAGGATTGTTTAGAGGCGCTTTAGATGTCAAAGCTAGAAAGATTAGTGAGGGGATGAAACTTGCAGCTGCTAAAGGCTTAGCATCTTTAGTATCTGATGAAGAATTATCATATAATTATATTATTCCTAATGTCTTAGATCCTAGAGTATCTAAGGTGGTTGCTGCTTCTGTATCAGATCAGGCTATCAAAGAAGGACTTGCTAGAGTATAATGAAGGCTGAATTTATTCAGCTTTTTATTTACCTATGAGGTAAATGGTTTTTAATTGATTATTATAATAATATATGGTACAATTAATTTACCTTAAAGGTAAATTGAAAGTGGTGATAGCTTGAAAATAACATACAAAAATAAAAAAATTGAAAAAGTATGTACAAATGCATATGAAGCAGAAAAACAGTATGGATCTGAAATGGCTGAAAAAATTCATCAGTGTATAGATAAAATACAAGCTTTTAATACTGTTGAAGAATTGATTAGATTTCATATTCGACGTTGTCATCCACTTAAAGGCAATCATAAAGGACAATACGCAATGGATTTAGTTCATCCTTATAGACTCGTTTTTACAAAAAAAGGTCAAGAAATACAAATTGCGTATATTTTGGAAATAATTGATTATCATTAAATAATAAAGGAGGTTATTATAATGGTTGTAAAAAGTCGTACTTTCATTGCAACACCACCTGGTGAAACTATAAAAGAACAATTAGTTGATAGAGGGATCAGTCAAAAAGAATTTGCTAGACGTATGAATATGTCTGAAAAACATATGAGTAAATTGATTAATGGAGAAGTTATACTAACACCTGATGTGGCAGTTCGTTTGGAAATGGTTTTAGGAATTCCAGCGTATGTTTGGAATAATCTAGAATCTATTTATCGTGAGAAATTGATTAAGGTCAATGATGAGAATCAAATGGATGCTGATAAAGAAATTATAAAAAAGTTACCGTATAACGAAATGTCAAAACTTGATTGGGTACCTGAAACCAGGAAACCCTCAGAAAGGGTTATTAATTTAAGAAAATTTTTTGAAGTTGTCAATCTTGAATTGATTACGGATAAACAGCTTTCTCCTGTTGCGTGTCGTCAACTATCAAAAACTGAAAAAAGTGATTATGCACTTTTAGCCTGGGCCCAACAAGCAAAACTTGAAGCAAGAAAGATAGAAACTTCTTCTATTAATTTGAAAGCATTAAAAAAAGATATTCCTGATATTAGAAAAATGACCATGGAAAATCCTGAAGATTTTTCTCCAAAATTAATGTCAATTTTATCTAATTGTGGAATAGCTTTGGTATTCTTACCTCATTTAGATGGTTCTTTTCTTCATGGAGCCACATTTAAAGATGGTAAAAAGATTGTTATGGGACTTACTGTTAGAGGAAAATATGCAGATAAATTCTGGTTTAGCTTATTTCATGAATTAGGGCATATATTACTTGGACACATTAATCATGTAGATGGATTAACGGATGAGGATGAACAAGCAGCAGATGATTTTGCGAGTAATAGTTTGATTGATAATGAATCTTTTGAAAACTATGTAAAGAACTATAAAATTAATAAAGATACCATTATTAATTTTTCTAAAGACTATGGAATAGATAGTGGTATTTTAGTGGGAAGATTACAAAAGGATGGTTATATACCTTATAATCGTTACAATAGTCTTAAAAAGAAATATATCATTGATGATTAACATGAAGATATTCTTCATGTTTTTCTTGACTTTTTATTACTACAGTTGTAGTATAATAGTAAATACTACAACTGTAGTAAAGGAGGGAAGACTATGCAAAAATTATCAGATGCTGAATGGAAAGTGATGGAAGTATTATGGAGTGGAGAATCGTTTGGCTTGGGTGAAATTGTTTCTGCTTTAAAGGATTCAACACATTGGAGTGCTAATACAGTTTCTACATATTTAACACGTATGGCAAAAAAGAATCTTGTGTTTATTTCACCAACAAAGCCACATCGTTATTCATCTATTTTAAGTAAAGATGATGCACTTAAACAAGAAAGAGATATATTACTTAATAAGATGTATAAAGGTTCAGTGAGTGATTTAGTTGCAGCTTTTTTAAAAGATTCTACAATTTCTGAAAAAGAAAAAGAATACTTATCTAAATTATTAGACGATATGGAGGTATAGCTATGGTTAATATTTGGGATGTATTAAGTCAAACAATCCATGTATCGATAGTTGCAGGAATATTACTATTATTGAAATATTTATTAAAAGATAAGCTTTCACCAAGATGGCAGTATCATATATGGATTATATTATTATTGTCTTTGCTTATACCAGCTGGCTTATTTCATGCATATATTGTTCCACAAATCAATGTATTATTAGAAATGTTGAAATCCATGATTGAAGCAAACTTGAATTCTGCTTATTCTAATGCTTATATACCTATTCATTATACCTTTGTATTACCTTATATCATTGGTGTACCTAAGAGTATCACTGATATATTATTTATCATATACATCATAGGTATTATTATATGTTTCATCAAATATATTTTAGAATATATGAAGTTAAAATTAATCATATCCAAAGGAAATCCAATCAATGATGATACTAAAAATCAAATAACTAACATTTCTCAACAATATCATCTTAAAGTATACAAAACGGTTATCATTGAACAAATGCCTTCATCATTTATATTTGGAATTATAAAACCTATTCTTGTACTCAACAAAGAAAATGTAGATGATAAAGTTATTCTTCATGAACTCTTACATATGAAATATCATGATTCCCTTCAAAATATCATATGGTCATTACTTAAATGCTTACATTGGTTTAATCCATTCATGTATTATGTGTATAACGAAATAGGGAATGATTTAGAATCACTATGTGATCAAAGAGTATTAGAATTATTAGAAGGTGAAGAAAGAAGAGAATATGGTAAGATATTATTATCCATGACTAATAATCAATTTTCTAGAGGTTTTGGAACTACTTCTTTATCTAATGGTTCTAAAAATATCAAAAAACGTATTGAAGCCATCGTCAGATTTAAAAAATATCCTAAGGGTATGCTTATTGTATCGATATGTATAGGCATATTATTGTTACCTTTATCCATAGGTATTACAACAACTTCTGGTTATTATAATGATATCACTACTACAAATTATAATTTAGCAGGTGCTAGATTAACACCTTGTTCAACTTATTTAGGGGCCATAGATACGTATGCTAAAGCTGTATTGTTACAAAATGATGTTTATTATTCAATGGTGATGGGTGAAGAAGATTTAAAAGATTATCATCATCAGTTAGAAAATAAAATAACACTTAATGCTGATCAAATTGTTCATTATTCCATTATTAATTTATCTAAAATTAATAATACTTATCAAGCTTCATTACTGTTTGCAGAAGTAGAAGATGATACTTATAATTATTATCTTATTCCTATTCAAATATATCAAGAAAATGGTTGGAAAGTTAAACAAACAGATGATATGACTTATTATCAAGATTTATCTTATGATGATGTTTATCAATTGATGAATGATATGACATATAGTAATGATAAAGGAACTTATCAATTAGGTGTTTATTACGAATATGATTTTGATATGAATAGTGAAGATGTTATTACTTCTTCATATATTGATGCACCAATTGCCAATGCTACATATAATGACTATAATATTTATATTCAATCTACTTATCAGATGAATCAATATAATGATGCGACAAGTTATGGTATATATTTGGATTTATTATATGATAAGAATAATGAAGATACTTTAACATTAGAAAATACTTTAAAGGATAAAACATCAGCTAGTGAAAGTGCCATGGGAAATAGTTATTCTTATGTATTTTATCGTAATAAAGAGTGGGATGGTATAATATCTGTAGAAGCAAATTGTATAAATTATCATTTCAATAGTCAGTATGGCCATATCAGAATTATGAAAAATGAAGCATTATATGATGAAATAACTGTTGATATAGAAAGTGGTGAAGTATATGAGTGAAAATTATATGAAGTCTATAAGGCTTATAGCTATAGGATATTTGATATGTTTTGTAGATATTTATCTTTTGAATACTAATTTATTACCAGAATTTATTGCTTATTATTTATTTTATAAGGCAATTGATGCTATTGATGCATATGAAAATAGTGCTCATTTATTAAAGCCAATTATTATTATATTGGGTATTGAATCTTTGATATCTTGGATTTTGGTTTTCTTTCATATAAGTATGGATTATTATCCAATCATTGTTATTATTGAATCGCTTACAATATATTTTGATTATCAGCTACTTACTAATATTGAAAATATTATGAAGATAGATTATAGTTTTGATTATCATAAATTAAGTATGGCTAAAAATATGCATGTCATTGTTTATACAATTTATGTAAGTTATGGTATTTTATCTAGTTCAATTTATATTAATCAATATATATCCTTTATTAATGAGTATGTTAATGCTTTATTAATGATAGTTGTATTGTTGGTTACGCTTTATATTTTAATCATATTATGGCGATATAAAAATTTTGTTAGAAAGGTTGAAACATATGAATATATGCAAAGCAACTCATAATGAGTTTGCATTATTAGAAGATTTATCAGGAAAAATTTTTGAAAGGGAACAAGGAATACCAAAATCATTAACACATATTGAGGATGATAAAAAACCACAATGGTGGTATGTAGAAGATAGTAAGATTGTAGGTACTATTTGTGCTTATTTTAATGATAAAGAATGTCATATGGGTAGAATAGCTATTGTATCAAATTATAGAAATAGGGGAATCGCTACTAAAATGATAAGATTTGCTTTAGAAGATTTGTTTATGCAAGGTATTGATACAATATATTTAGAAGCTAGAGATATTACTGTTCATATGTTAGAGAAAATGGGTGGAGAAGTATATGGTGAATCTTTTGAATTTTATGGTGATAGCTGTACGCCTGTTGTTATTAACAAAAGATATTATATTTGATTAAAGCAAAGCATATATTGCTATAAGAAATATTATATGATATAATATTTTCGAAGAGTGATATATGTGGAAGAACTTGCTAGATCAATAAGTAATTATATTTTGAACTTATATGTGAAGGATTTTGATGAATTAACTTCATGTTTAATAAAAACGTTAGATAACACAATAGTTGACTTTTTTTGTGGATGGTACTCCAGAAATTGATTTTAAAAAGGAAGGATGGCTCTTTAATTGGAATGAAGAAGTTCGAAGATTCAATGTTAAACAGCATCTCAATTAATTGAACATTATGAAAAAACTTTAGGAGCTATTTTATATAATCCTAAAGAAAGAATGATGTATATTAATGAAAGGAATGCAAAAATTTTATATGAACGATATTTTAGAAAATGATTTATATTTTGATGAAATAGGTGGTATATTAACTGAACCATTGGATGATTATACATTGTTTGATATTCATGCTTTAGATAAATTCTGTAATGATAATAATATACTTCCAAAAAAATTATCAGAGACTCAATTAAAAATATTTGAATTGTAAATAAAAATGCGAGATATTGAAGTGATTTTGTCAAGTAGACAATTTAAATAATTAAAATGATTTGCTATTCT
>JAJQFG010000026.1 GCA_021201315.1 Erysipelotrichaceae bacterium | reverse complement strand
AGACTGGTGCTAATGTTTGATATTTTTTAGGACATTTTCAAAATTGCTTGACAGAAAAAAGAGAATTAGTCTATATAATAGACATAATCCTCTTTTCTATCCTTAGCCACTGGAATATTATCACTATATCCTAAAATACAATGACCAATACCCTCATACTCTCCTTCGATACCTAAATCCTTTAAAATAGCTTTACCTTCATCACTTTCAAAAACCTCTTTAGCACGATGAATCCAACAACTAGAAACACCCTCATTATAAGCTGCTAACATTAACTGTCCCATCACTAAACTACCATCATAAACATAAGTAGGCATCTCTTTATTAGCTAATACAACAAGAACAGCTGGTGCACCATAAAAAGGATCAATATCCCTACCCATCACCTGAGCATTAAGCTTAGATAATTTATCACGCATCTCTTTATTTGTTACAGCAATAATAATAGGAGATTGTCTACCCATACCTGTAGGTGCATATGTTCCTGCCTTAACAATCTTTTCAATAGTTTCTTTATCAACAGGTTTGTCATTATAGCTTCTAACACTTCTTCTATTCAATAATGCATCATATAATTCGCTCATCTTTATACCTCCTACAATTATTCTAACATATTTTTATTAATTCTTTAAGCTTCTTATCAAATTTATTTTTATATTATGAAATCTACACTTTTTAAAAAAAATATTATTAAGTAAAATTTACTAAATTTATAAATGATGAAACTTTACTAAATATAAAAAGTATGATAATATAGCCACCGAGGAGGAAAAATAATGGCAACGATTAAAGATGTGGCAATCAAAGCTCATGTTTCTACAGCAACTGTATCACGCATCTTAAATTATGATAAAACATTATCAGTTCCACAAGAAACACGAAATGCTGTCTTTGAAGCTGCAAAAGAACTTCATTATATTAAAAAAAGAAAAACATTAAAGAATCAATTTACTTTAGGGATGGTTCAATGGTATTCCTTACAACAGGAATTAGATGATCCTTATTATCTACAAATTAGACAAGGAATTGAAAATTTTTGCATCCAAAATAATATTCATCTTATAAGAACATTTAAAAATGATGACTTAGGAGAATTAAAAAATGTTGATGGTCTTATTTGTATAGGAAAGTTTAGTAAGGCTGAACAAGAGGAATTTAGAAAATTGTCATCACATATTATATTTTTAGATATGCTTAGCGAAAATTATCAAGATAGTAGAATAACTTTAGATTTTTATCATGCTGTAAGAGATGTTATGGATTATCTTGTTTCTTTAAATCATCATAAAATTGGTTTTTTGGGTGGTAAAGAATATTTGAATGATGGCACTATCTATCATGATTTAAGAAAAGATATTTTTGAAAAATATTGTGAAAAGCATCATATTGAATATAAACCTTATATTAAAGAAGATCTTTTTACAGTAGAATCTGGTTATGCCATGATGTGTGAAATGATTCAATCTAATGATTTACCAACTGCTATTTTTTGTGCTAGTGATCCTATTGCTTTTGGTGCTATGCGTGCCTTAAATGAACATCATATACGTATTCCTGAAGATATTTCTATTATTGGTTTTGATGATATTAAACAAGCAAGCTTTTCAACACCACCACTCACAACTGTATATGCACCTACAGTGCAAATGGGTGAATATGGGGCTAATATTGTCTATCATCTTTTAAGTCAATATGATTCTGCAACTCCAATACATATTGAATTACCTTGTTCACTAATAGAAAGAGAATCGACCATGAAGATATGAAAAAGAATCTAATTATAGCTAGTATCATAGTCATTATTCAACTACTAGCTTTTTTCATTTCTCCATTTGCGACTTTTTATGCCACTCATATTTCCCCTGTTTTTGTGAATACAGTTGGACGTTTAATGAGTTTGTTTCCTTTTTCATTCTTCGAATTTGTCGTGATAGCTTTATTGATAAGCCTTATTTATCTTGTTTTTAAAGTAAGACCACTGACTTACATTATTCGTTATTTATTGGTATTGATTTTAGTATTCACTTGTACATGTGGTATTAACTACAGAAGATCATCTATCGTAAACACTTCAAATTTAGAGCTTGTTGATTATGACAATCAGGATTTAGAAATATTATGCAATTATATTATTGATCAGGTAAATCAAATAAGTAGTAATGAGTTAACTGATTCACAAATCATTACATATGCAAAAACAGCCATGAATAATATTATTCCAGGCTATTATCCAAATGCAAAACCACTATTATTTTCTCGTTTAATGACATTATCTCATTTAACTGGTATATTTTCACCATTCACCATTGAAGCTAACTACAACAAAGAAATACCTCAATTTCAAAAACCCTTCACAATTTGTCATGAATTATCCCATTTACAAAGTTATATGATAGAAAGCGAAGCCAATTTTATTGCCTATCTTGCTTGTATAAACAGTGATAATAGTTATTTTCGCTATAGTGGTTATCTCATCGCATTTATTTATGTAAGTAATGCTTTATATAAAAATGGTGTAGATGTTAGTGATTATTATAATCAATTAAGTGATCAAGCTTATAACGATTTAGCAGAGAATCAACAATTTTGGAATGATAATGATACATTTGCCAATATTACCAATTCTATCAATGATGCTTATCTTAAAGCCAATTCGGTATCAGAAGGGACTAAAAGTTATAGTCAAGTTGTAGATTATATTTATAGTTATCATTATCAATACAATCTTTTATAAATCAGATAATAATGCTTCTAATTTTGGTGGCAAAGCATCAATTAATAAATCAGATAACATCTCTGGTGATTCTTTCATACCACTTACAGCCCAATTCACTGTCATTGTAATAGAACCATGACAATACATCTCTAATAAAAATGCTATATCATAAGGCATCTTACCTATTTTCTTTTCAATAATATTTTTATAGAAATCATAAATACATTGATAATCATAATTTTCAACATTATTATAATCTTTAGATTGGAAAGCCTGTTCAAAAAAAACCTTATCATTCAAAATAAAAGTAAACTTCTTTATTAAACCCTCTCTTAAAGTAGAAGAATTTCCTATTTGTCTAAAAGACTTATCCGCTAATTTTTCAAAATACCAATTAACTAAATCATACTTATCTTGAAAATAACGATAAAATGTTTGTCTTGTCATACCACTATGTTTAACAATATCAGTAACTGTAATTTTATCTAATGATTGATGTTTCATCAAATCTTTAATACTTTGAGCAAACAAATATCTTGTTTGATTATTTTCCATTGCACTCACCTTCTCTTTTTATTATAAGATAAACTTTAAATAACTACAATTAATATTTTCTTATCACATAATCTTCTTATTGTCTTCTTTCTTGAAATTTGTTAGAATAGTGTCATTAGGAGGCATTAATGATGGAATTTATTAAGAAATTTGCGAGGGAAATAAGTGTCTTTGGTATAGTTATTGTAATCTTTTTAGGTTTATTTATCTATCGCCAGGCAACTTTTAAAGATTATACAAGTGTTAGTGAATCAAAGCTTACAAGTATGGTTGAAAAAGATAAGGATTTTATAGTTGTTATAGGGGATTCTAGTGAATCTTCAATGAGTACTTATGAACCTATTTTAACAACTTTTTGTACCAAAAATCGTTCTTACCCTTTATATTATCTTGATAGTGCAGATATAGATGATATTGCAACATATGTTGAAGATACTTTTGATTTAAGTGTTACTTATCCTGTAACAATTATTGTTAAGGATGGCGAAGTAATTAACTACAAGCAAGGTAGTATGACATATTATTATTTGTATGAATTTGTAACAGAGAATTATTAGGATATTGCTAGCAATATCCTTTTTTGGAGATGAAATATTAAAAAATGAGCATAGCTCATTTTTATTTTACCGAAGATGATTGCATACTTGAAAGTACTGTCAACATTTCTTCATTGGTTAAATCATTAGAATAAATAGAACATACAATACCTGAAGCAATATAGGTTAATTGGTTATCTTCATAATAAGCAATACCATCAATTAAATCTATAACATCACTATCAATATAAGTAACTTCCATATTATCACTTTCTGATAGTGAACTTTCAATAATGGTAAAGTTTTTTTCACCAGTAAATTTTAATATATGATTTGTCATATCATCAATGGTTGCCATTTGTTCCGTTTCTAATACGGACCCCATTAATGAAACTGGATATAATGGTAATGATGAAGATACTGAAGAATAGACATTTGTAGAAGATGATAATAATGTTTCTTCATCAAAATCATTTTCACTTAATGAAACATTAGCATTAAACTCACTAACCTCTAAACTAATAATTTCTACCCCATCACCATCATAAACACTAACACTAACAGGATTTAATTGTTTATCAAATATCACTTCTTGAGAAGTAACACGACTATCATTTTCGTACGTTATTTCCCCTTTAACCGTATATCCATTGCTTTCTTTAGTAACTTCATTATTACTTAAAAAATCTAATAATGATTGATAAATATACGGTTTAGGTGTGTTATTAGGCCATTCACTTTTAAATTGAAATGCTTGATTTAATGTTGGTGTTAATACGAAAACACCATCACCATTTTTTACAATAATCTGTGATTGATTCAATGATTTATCATAGAGCTCTACTTTATAATATTCATTATCATCAATCAAGGCATAAGTAGACGTTACTTGATAAGATCTAAGTTCATCATTTTCTAACATATCCATATTACAAATAAGCTCATAACTTGTATATGCTTGAACCTCTTCTAAAGTTTTTTCTAACGAAGAACCACGCAATACAAAAAAACCAATTCCTAATATTATTATTACTACCAAAGTAATAATAATTATTATCTTTTTCTTATCCATAAAATCCTCCTCATGTCATTTTATGACTATGAAAAGAATTTTATGAACAATAAACCTATAACAACACCTACCAAATTTAAACTAACATCAAATAATGAAAAATGTCTTCCCTGTATCCATGGCTTTGTCGCTTCATCCACAAAAGCCCATACACATAAGACAATCAAGACATACCATGATTTTACTGTCAACAATACAAGTACTGATAAAATGAAAAATACAAATATATGGGCTAATTTTCGCAATTTTATATTAAGTTCTTCAATATCGCCATAATGTCCTATAAATAATTCAGCAATTGATCGACTCATCTTGCCAGTGTGTTCACCATCTTGATGGGATAAATATGTCATAAAAACAAACCAAATAATCGTTAATATAATCAATGAATTACCTCCAAAAATCGCCAGAGAGACTCGAACTCTCAACCTGCTGTCTCGGAAACAGCTGCTCTTCCTTTGAGCTATAGCGATAAAATACTGCATATTTATTATAAACTTTAAACATAAAATTTCAATACGAAACAATACAACAATCCTAGGATTGTTGTATTCCTTCTTCTATTAAATATTGTTGAAAAAAATTTGCTGGAATGGCATTTACTTCATGATAAATATACTTTTCTAGTTTCTTTAACCCAAAAGCAGAAGTATCCATTTCTTTCACTAGTCTATTGCTTCTTCGAGCAACAGCCATTTTAATTTTATCATAACCCTTATTATTTATCTGATTAATTTCACTATATAAATTTTCATTTTTAGGATTGTCTTCATAATTATAAACAGTTACAAAAGAAACATTTTGACGCAAACGATTTAAATCAATAGTTAATTTATCCATTATAACAATACAACTTGCATACATCTTCTCCATAACTTCATAAATTACTTTATCACTCATATAAGTATTTTTAAATTCAATAATATAGAGCTTATCATGACTTTCAAAGCATGCATCTGCACCTTTTAATGCCATAGCACATCCTAATTCCTGCTGATAATTTTTAGAGTTATAATCATCCAATTTTAATACTTCAAAATCATTATCAACCATATATATGTGATTATGTGCATCTAACGATGATTCTTTGAGGGTACAAAAATATTTCTGAGGAAAAACTTTTACAATGCGCTCATTCATAAATTCAATCTCCATATATAATCTTATCTAATTCATCAAAAGGTTGGGATAATTTATCAAATATTTTTCCTACATTATTTGTAACATTTTCAAAGATTGCATTGTCATCATGATTCAAATCAGATAAATAGTATTCGCATATATCATTCGAACCATGCTTCTTTGCATATGCCTGTATAGCACTTATAAAGTAAGGACTATGCGAAGTTATAATAATATTCAAATCAAATTCTTTTTGCATAAGAATGAGTATTTCTGCAAATTTCAATTGCCATTTAGGATGCAAATGAATTTCTGGTTCATCCAAAACAACCATTGATTTATCATTAATTTCTCTATTCTCAATAAGTTTTAATAAAATAGCCAATGACTTAATACCTGTAGAAAGGTTTTTCAATTCAATTTCTTGTTGACCATGAGAATCCAAAAATAAAAATTTTTTATTTTTTTCTATAAAATCTCCTTGAATCACTTCTTTTATCATTGTTTGAAATGTTGATAATCTTTCATCCAATAAGGCATCAGATATCATATCAGAATTGTTGCCTTTTAAAGGTTGTGATAACTTTGAAATTAAAAAGTGACGATGATCGTATACATTTTCGCCTTGAAATACCAAATTCATAAAATCTTGATAAGGATTGCTATGTTCAATACCTATATCATCTAATAAGAATGGATCATCAATATAAATACAATCTTTATACAAGTTCAAGTTATTATTAGCTATAATTTGATTATTAGAAAATGTGATATCATTAACTTTTTGCTTAATATATAATTTTAAAACTGTTTGTTCAGTATTGTTTAAAGGTAAAAATTGATTCTTAAATTCTTTATCAAAATATCTATTTATAATTAATGATTCTAATTGTTTATCTTGAAAACTTAAAGTTTCATATAAAGATTCTTTGGTTTGTAAAGAATAGTTATATTCAGAACTATCATAAAATTTATCAAGATCATGATAATCTGTAGATAATAACTCATTTATAGTTTCAATAATCTTAAAAGATTCATCATTACGATCTAAAGAAGCAAAAAATTTATCATTGATTTCCTTTGTACTTAACAAAGCTCTAGCAATTGATCTTTTTCTTTCATTATTCATTTTTATATCAATATCTTTAAATACTGAATAAAGGCAAAACATTATCTTACCAACTGTACTTTTGCCAGTATTATTTTCACCAGCAATGACGGTAATACCATTAATTTCTATATCAGCACTTTGTATTTTAGCAAAATTTTCTATGTGTAATTTCATGATAAAGCTCCTTTCTTTTAAATTTTGGATTATAGTGATTTGATTATACCATGAAATTTATATAAATATCCATAGTAATTGCAAACAAAATGTATAAAACATTTCATCTAGTCTATAATACTTCTAGGAGGCTATAATATGAATATAATACAAAAAATTGCTTTAGTTTTTAGCATTATTGGTGCTATTAATTGGGGTTTGGTAGGTTTATTTAGCTTTAATTTAGTTGAAGCTTTATTTGGTAGTGGCATGTTTAGTGCAATTATTTATATGATTGTAGGTATTGCTGGTATTATAAATATTATGTTATTGTTTGTTGATTTAGATAACTAAAAACAGTCCTAGGACTGTTTTTTTGGTATAAAATCTACAATTTTACCAGATTTTAATAAGACACGTTTACGATTTTTGACAAGTGATAACATAGGTATATCTGAATCAGAATCTGAATAACCATAAGAAAGATCATAATCTATTTGAACATCAATACTATCCAGATATTCCATGATAAGATCTATCTTATGTTGGTTTTTACAATTAAGACCGATGATTTCACTAGAATGAGGTTTGGTTTGTGTACCAATGAGTTTATCAATTGGTAATTGATTGTATTTCATCCATGCTTCACTACTAGCTGTGCATAATATAACAATATAACCATTATCATGATGTTGTTTCATAGTTTCGACAACATTAGAATAATAAGATGGTACGATTTTATCATGATAAAATGTTTCTAATTGTTGTTCATTCATATAATCTAGTGGAAATAATAATGCAGATTTAGCTTTTTCAAAGGTTGTTAAATGACATAAATATAATATATATAAAATACCTACCTTAAAAAGTTTAAAAATATGTAAAGGATGATTGCAAATATCATCAACTAATAGTTTTACAATTGAATCACCCTTAGCCACTGTATTATCAAAATCAAATAAAGCGACTTTTTTGATCATTCAGCAATCTCCAAAGCAATTTCCATCATAGCTGTAAATGTTTTTTCACGTTCTTCAGCAGTTGTCTCTTCTTGAGTAACTAAAGAATCAGATACAGTTAACAAAGTCAAAGCTTTTTTACCATAATAAGCTGCAATAGCAAATAATGCATAAGATTCCATTTCGGCACCTAAGCAACCCATATGTGCCCATTTTTCAGTAGATCCTTGATCAGCATGATAAAATAAATCAGAGGCAATTACATTACCCACATGATAAGTAACACCTTTTTCTTTAGCTTTAATAACAGCCTTTTCTAATAAATCATAAGAAGATATTGCTGAATAAGTTCCAGGTAACTCAAATTGATGAGCAAAATTACTATCAGTACAAGCACCTTGAACAATGATAATATCTCTTAAATGAACATTTTCCTGCATAGCGCCACAGCTACCAATTCTAATAATATTTTCTACACCATAAAAATTATATAATTCATGACTATAAATACCAATAGATGGTTGGCCCATTCCAGATCCCATAATTGATACTTTTTTACCTTTATAAGTACCAGTATAACCGAACATATTTCTAACACTATTAAATTGATGAACATCCTCTAAATAATTTTTAGCTAAAAATTTAGCTCTTAATGGATCTCCTGGCATTAATACTGTTTTAGCTATTTCTCCTACAGTTGCTTGATTGTGTGGTGTTGACATGTTATATTCCTCCTTCTTCATGATATGTCTTACCTTCTTTAAAATAATAAACTTCATTTAGTTCAGTTGGTAGTTCTTCATTATTAATAGCATTATCAATTGCATCTAATATCAATTTTGCTTGACCTACTTCATAACCAATTTTTGCGAAATACCCATCTAATACTATAAAAGGAACACTTCCTGAACTATCATCTAACTCATAATTTTCTAATAAAGTACATGTTTGTGCATATGCTTCAACTGATTCATCTTCATCAATATCCATTAATGTAATAGACATACTATCTCCATAAATATCTTCAATTTGTGGTACAACTGTATCAATAAACGAACTACAAATAGGACATGTTGAAGCATAATAAACATATAAATAATAATCTGTTTTTGTAGTTGTACAACCACTTAACAATAATATAAAAACCAATAATAATTTCTTCATCGATATGTAAAGCGAAGCCCACTTAATTCATCACTTAACTCCTCGCCATTTACTGCATTTTCAATATCAATAATCAAATAATCTTCATCACCCGATGTATATCCCACTTTAAAAAAATAACCTTCTAATGCATAAGCTGGTCCATATCCATAACAAGATTCATCAAAATCAATTAAAGAATCAATTACTTCATCATAAACTTCCAGAGTAGTTTTATCATCCAAATTATATTGTTCAATAACTAAAGAATCACCAAATGTATTTTCTAATTCAGGAATAACATTCTCTTTAAAGGCTTTACATTGTGAACATGTTTCAACATAAAAGAACTTCAATGTCACATTTTGTGATAAAGTAATAACTTCATTGTGGCTAGAACATCCACAGAGTAATATAATGGATAATAATATGAAAAATGTCTTCTTCATTGTTACCTCCTTTTTCATATTATAAACGATACCTATTTAAAAGTACACAACCAAATTAAAAATTAAAATAATTAAAATAATTTTTATTGCAGAAAAATAATATTAATAATATAATATAATCAAAGGAGGAGGATAACATGAGCTTCAAATGGTCTACAAATGATATTTCAAAAATGTTACTGACAATTTATGAGACTAACTTGACATTAAACAAAGCTGCAAGCATTCATTTTGAAAATGTCAATTATGTTTTATTAGGGATAGATGAAGATGCTAGGCAAATTGGCATTAAGCCTGTAAGCAAAGAAGAAATAGATGAACATATTTATTATCAAAATCAATTGCATCGTTTCTCGCATGGTAAAAGTTATGGACGTATTACAAATAAATCGTTTGTGAAAGACCTAAGCGATACATTTGGTTTGGATTTTAGTGAAAATCAATGCTACAAGTATTCTGTAACATTTGATGTTGTGCATTCTATTTTGATTGCACAGCTTTAAAGGAGGGAAATCATATGTCAATGAGTGCTGTTTGGACACTTATATTAGTTGTTTCAATTGTTGTTGAAGTAATCACTATTGATTTAGTCAGTGTGTGGTTTTGTGTGGGAGCATTGGTGGCTTTATTGAGCAATCTATTAGGATTGAGTAAAGTAGCACAAATTGTTATATTTGCGGTTGTTTCTATGATTTGTATTGTAGCATCTAGACCAATAGTTAAAAAGTATTTGAAGGGAAATATTGTTAGAACTAATCTTGATCGTGTTATCGGTAAACATTGTCTTGTAACTGAAACAATTACTGCTGATCAAAAAGGTGAAGTTAAGGTAATGGGTAAATTATGGAGCGCAACAAGTTTGAATAATGAAGTAATAACAGCTGGAGATTATGCAGAAGTATTATCAATTGAGGGTGCTCATGTCGTTGTTAAAAAATTAGAAATGGGAGTTGATAAATAATGTTGGCAATTTTAAAGTATTTTTGGTTAATTCTTTTATTAGTAGTAGTGGTCATATTAATTGCGAGAACAATTCGTATTGTTCCACAATCATATGCATATGTTGTTGAAAGAATCGGTGCTTATAATCGTACTTGTAATGTAGGATTACACATCATGATTCCGATGGTAGATCATGTGGCTAATCGTGTTTCATTAAAAGAACAAGTCATGGACTTTGCCCCACAACCAGTTATTACTAAAGATAATGTAACTATGCAAATTGATACTGTTGTGTATTTTCAAATTACCGATCCTAAGCTATTTACTTATGGTGTTGTTAGACCTCTCAATGCTATTGAAAACTTAACAGCAACCACTTTACGTAATATTATTGGTGATCTTGAATTAGATGAAACACTTACTTCTAGAGATATTATCAATTCTAGAATGCGTTCTATCTTAGATGAAGCTACTGATCCTTGGGGTATCAAAATTCATCGTGTTGAAGTAAAAAATATTATTCCACCTCGTGATATACAGGAAGCCATGGAAAAACAAATGCGTGCCGAACGTGAAAGACGTGAAGCTATTCTTCAAGCAGAAGGCAAGAAAACTGCAGCAATACTTACAGCTGAAGGTAAAAAAGAATCTATGATTCTTGAGGCTACAGCTGAAAAAGAAGCTGCAATTGCTAGAGCTGAAGGTGAAGCAGAAGCTTTAAGACTTGTTTATGAAGCTCAAGCTAAAGGTATTGAATATATCAATACAGCTAAGCCGCAACAAGCATATGTCACATTAGAAGGTTATAAGGCTTTAGAGAAAGTCGCTGATGGTCAATCTACAAAGATACTTATTCCTAGTGACTTACAAAATATTGCATCAGCTGTTACATCAGTTGTTGAAATTGCTAAAGATCCAAAATAGGGTTGAACAATTTGTTCAACCCTATTTCTTTGTAAATATAAAACTAACACCTATATTCTGATTTTTAGCCATAATATCATAACCAAACATATCAGCTATTTTAGCAACTATAGATAAGCCTAAACCAAACTGGCCTTTTACTCCTTTAACATATGGATCAAATAAATAAGGAATTGATTCTTCCTCTAATGATTCACCATCATTATAAATTTCTAAATACTTATCCTTAAGAATAATTTTAATTTCAGTTTTAGCATATCTTGAAGCATTAGCAATAATATTTTCTATAGCCACACGCCAATGCTCTTCGTCACCTATAAAACTAACATCATCCAATTCTGTCAATAATTTTAAATCATTTAAAGCATCCATTTGTGAAACAATTTTATCTATTAATTGTTTCATATCAAATGTTTCTAATTCAATATTTTCACCTTGAAGATAATCTAATCGATTTAAATATAAGAAAGATTTAACTTTGTGTTCAAGTCTATTAGCATTTTCAATAATAATATCCATTGAACTATCTTTATCTCCATATGGATAAATATCATCTTTAACACTTTGACTATATGTTTGAATGAGTGCAATAGGTGTTTTAAGATCATGAGACATATTATGAATCATTTCTTCTTTTATTTTTTCCTGTTGATCAAGGCTTTCTTTCATTGACACAAGTGCTGAAGAAACAACACCTATTTCATCTTCTCTATCAATATTTAATTCACTTTCTTTGCCTAGTTTAATATCATCAATATAATTCTTAATTTTTTTCAAAGGATTAATTAAACTAAATACCCAAATAATCATAACCAAAGCAATGACAGCAAAAAAAACCATATTGGATATAAACAATCTGATTTTTAATATCATTAATCAAATCATTCGAATATTCACTATCAATAATAGATATCAAATATTGTTCACTATCATTGATCTTAGTAATACAATAATAATATGTATCATTTCCTAAAGTACCTTTGTTTTTAATGTTATCCTCATTATTATTAAGAAGATTCTGTAAATCTGAACCAAATAAATAATAATAGAAAGTATTTACATTATCAACTATTATGTTACTATTAACCCATTTATTAGAAGAGCTATCATAAATGATCCAATAAGTTGTTTTGTATTGATCTTGAGGATAATATGAGTCTTCAATAAGTGCATATTGAGAACTTTCTAAAGTTTCATACATATAATTATCAATAATAGAGCTCAAATTATTATCAATAATAGGCATCAAAAATATCACAACAAATAAAGCTATTAAAGCTAAAATAACAATTAATTGTTGTAATAAGCTTAATCTTTTTAAAAAATTTAATTTTTTTATATTTTCTTTATTTATCTTAGTCTTTTTAAATATATCCTTCATATTAATCTAAACGATATCCATAACCATAAATTGTTTTAATATTTAATTCAGGCATCTTCTTTCTTAATCGACGTAATGTATCATCAACAACACGATCACTACCATAGTAGTTTTCATCCCAAACTTTTGATAAAACTTGTTCACGAGAAATAGCAATACCTTTATTTTTAACAAAATATAGCAATAATTCATATTCTTTTGTAGTCAATTCAATTTCATCTTTACCTAATAATACAATACGTTTTTCCTCATCAATAGCGTATCCATCAACATTAATTAAAGCCGGATCATCTTTGTAAACACGTTTTAAAATATTATGAATACGCAAAACAACCTCTTTAATATTAAATGGTTTAGTGATATATTCATCACAACCTTTTTCCAAACCTATAATACGATCAAATTCCTGATCCCTAGCACTCATAAAAACAATAGGCATATCTGGTTTTACAGATTTTATTTCGTTTAATAAATCAAAACCACTATTTTTATCTAACATTATATCTATAATCCATAAATGAACATCATCATCCTTATGCAAAAAAGCTTCTTCATAAGTATAGAACGAATAAACCAGATAACCTTCTTTTTCTAAATATGCTCTGACTAAATCATTTAAATTTTTTTCGTCATCTATAATATTGATACGATATTTCATCCTTCTTCACCTCTATTTTTAATATAAACAAATTATTGCCATAGATTATGGCAATAATTTGTGAATTAATGTGAAACTTGTTTTAAATGGCATAACCTTTAGCTTTAATTGTATTGACAACTTTTAAAACATATTCATGACATATTTCATCACTCA
>JAJQFG010000002.1 GCA_021201315.1 Erysipelotrichaceae bacterium | reverse complement strand
ATATTGTTCTTTTTTATTATTAATATTGATTTTTACATTATTTATCTTATATTTTTCTTTAGAATCTTCTTTTACAAATCGATTTATGTTAAAATACGTTTATATTGTGTGAATGGGAGAAAAAATATGAATAACAAAACAAAAATTAATTCAAGTATTAATGAAACAATAGTCAATCCAAATATAGCTGAATCAACAGTTATTAATAAAGATCTTATATCCGATTCATCAAAATTATCTGTTGGAACAATTGTTGCTGATAAATATAATATTATCGAACCTTTATCTGTATCAACAGGTGAAGCTGATTTATATTTATGTGATTATAATAATAAAAAATATGTTGCTAAAATATATAGACGTCAACAAGCTATAAAGCCAGAGGTAATTGATGCATTAAAATCCATTGATTCGCCTTATGTTGCTAAATTATATGATGCAGGTATTTATAATAATGTACCTTATGAAATACTACCTTATTATAAAAATGGAAGTTTACAAGGAAAGAAATACTCTTTTGAAGATTTAAAGCAAACTATTATACCTTGTATTAATGAAGCACTTCATGTACTTCATCAAAAAGATATTATTCATAAAGATTTAAAGCCATCAAATATAATGTTGTTAGATGATAATAAAAGTGTGGCAATTATAGATTTTGGTATAAGTTCAATGGTAGATGATGGTAATACAATATTGATTACTAAAACTGGTATGACGCCTGAATATTCTGCACCTGAAACATTTAAAAGTCTATTTTTAGAAGAATCTGATTACTATTCTTTTGGTATTACTATATTTGAATTATTTTGTGGATATACACCATATAAAAACTTGAGTGCAGAAGAAATTGCACGTTTTACAACTGTTCAAAAGATACCATATCCAGAGGAAATGCCTAAAAAACTACAAAACTTAATCACAGCAGTTACATATTATGATATTACTAATAGGAATGATAAAAATAATCCAAACAGAAGATGGACTTATGATGAAGTTAAAAAGTGGTGTAATGATAAGGTATTACCTATTCCTGGTGAAAATGTAAAAGTAGTTCGTGAATTATCTGTCCCTGTATATAAATTTTTAGGTGAAAGATATACAGATGTTCCCACTTTGATTGAATCTTTAGCAAGTCATTGGGAAGATGGGAAAAGACAACTATTTAGAGGTTTATTATCGTCATATTTTAAAAATTTCGATGCTGAACTTGCAGGATTTTGTATGGATGCAGAAGATGAATCTTCAAATAATAGTGGTAAAGAAGATTGCATATTTTGGAATCTACTTTATAAACTAAATCCTGATCTCAAGACTTTTTATTGGTTGGGGAAATCATATGAATCGTTATCTTCTCTAGGCTTGGAAATGTTGTACAAACTATGGGATGATGATAAATCTGATTTCGATTATTGGGATTCAATTTTAAATAATAAACTATTATCTAATTATTTAAAGTATATTGATTTCAATAAAAAAGGTATAGTTGATGCTATGTCAGCACTAGAATCATCTCATTGTTTAATAAATAATAATACAAGAGAACGATTAATGAATTACTATATAATGGCTTATATGCTTTCTGGTCAATATATTTATTGTATAAATAAGAAAAAATTTAAGAATATTAATGAATTAACATCATATATGAAAGAATTATTAGATTCATCTTATGAGGAATTTGAATATTTTTGCCACAAAATGATTGATCATGATGATACGCTTGATGTGCAATTTGAAGCATGGCTTATAGCTCTAGGAAAACATAAAGAATTAGAAGTATGGAAAACAAGTTTAAAAGGTTAAATATAATGAAAGGTGTTTTGAATAATGGGAGTATTTATAATATCATTAGGGTTGTTTTTTTGTATTTATGAAATGTATAAAACCTCACAGGAGGAAAAAATTGAAAGAGAAAGAGAAGGACATACATTACCTTCTAAATATAAAATTTATCAATTAATCACATTGGATGAAGATAAAGAAATATTTTTAATACCAAATTCAATCAGTTTTTCTTGTAAACAAGCATATCTTATTAGAGATATTATTATTAAAACTAATAATTTAAAAACAAAGCTAATGAATAAATTTGAAGAATATGAACTAATTGATAATGAAATAAGTACAATAATACATTCTAGTGAAGTGTTGGAAGATTATGACATGCAAGAATTAATATATAAAATAGATTCTTTAAAAAGAGAATTATCAAACACAAGAATTCAATTATTAAATGAAGATCTATTAACAATACAAAAAGTTAAAGATGCATTTTATTATCTTTCAACAAGTAAGGTATGTGTTGTTAATGGCTTAAAGAAAACTGATTTTTTTACTAAAGATGTACCTTATGAACTTAAGTTGTTTGATTATAAATATAGACCTTTGATTTTATTTTTAAATGATTTCTATTTTTGCTTATTTAGTAATGTAATCTTGGTATTTGATAAGAATGGTGCATTTTCAATAGCACTTGACCCTTCTGCTTTGGAAATCAATTTGAAAATAAATACAGCTTATGCATCTGTACAAAATGGTGTTGTCACTTATCCGGATTATGTTGATAGTGATTCTAAATGTATACATACAGGCGAAAGTGAAACAACATGGCTTTATACCACATATAATGGAATGAGAGATGCAAGGCATAGTTTTAATCCAGAGATAACCAAAAGGACCGATGTATATGAATACTATACTATAACAATAAGAATTCAAGAGATAAAAGTCAGTTTTATTGTAAGTTCTGAAAAAGCAAAAAGTACTTTTGAAAAAATAATAGGTGTATATAACAAAAGGAATATTCAGCCTCATGATCCAATTCCTGAATTATTATCTTTATTGGATAATGTATCTGGGGAAAACAACGACGAAATTCGTAATTTAATAGAAAAATATGAAAACTATACAAATGAAAAAAATTATTTTTGTAAAGAAGTAACTATATAATTAGAATTTTATAATTATTTTAATAGAAAGAAAGATAATAAAAGCTTGTTACAAATAATGAAATAAATATTTGTAATAACATGAATAGTGACAATTATTTATTACAACAAAGTCTTGATAATAAAGAATTACTGAATCAACATTATATATGAAAGAATTATTAGATTTATCCCAAGAAAAATTTGAGTATTTTTTTATAAAATGATTAATCATGATAATACACTTGTTGTCCAATTTAAGGCATGGCTTATAGTTCTAGGAAAGCATAAAGAATTAGAAGTGTGAAAAACAAGTTTGGATGGTTAAATATAATATAGTGAAAGGAGTTGTAAATTATGGATTTACTTATAGTGCCGATTGCAATCTGCGTTTATGTTATTATAAAAACTGCATTAGAAGAAAAAGAAGAAAAAGAAAGAGAACTAAAAAGACAACAAAAAGAATTAGCAAAACAGGAGATTGAGCAATATGCTAAAGAAGTTGAAAAAATAATAAGTCTTTACAGACCTAAAAAAATATTATCCATACAAGATGGAGAAAAAGTATCTTGTAATTCTAAATTTATTAATAATGAAATAGTTTTAACAACAAAGGCATTAAAAAATAATTTAATCAATAAAATGAATGTATGTATGGAATTTGATGAAGAAATAAATTCAATACTTTCTTGTAAGGGTTATTATAGTACAAAAGATAAATATAATTATTTAAATTCTCAAATAAATAATTTACATGCATTAAAAGATAAAAGAAATGATTTTTACAACGAATTAATGCGTAATAAAATATATTTATTAAACGAGGATCAATTGATGACAAATAAAATTAAAAACGCATTTATTCATCTCCTTTTTAGTAAAAAATGTATTGCAGACAGCATTGGCATAGAAGAATTTATACTTAATGAGAAACCTAAGGAACTATCATTATTTGAATATAAATCTGAACCAACAATAATTTATCTTAACACTTTCTATTTTTGCTTATTTAGTAATGCTATTTTAGTTTTTGATGCGTTAGGAAATTTTTCCACTGCTTTGGATCCTACAGCTATAGATTTTAATATAAAAAAAGATACTCAATATGGATTTATGAGGAATGGTATTTATACATATCAAGACAATATAGATTCCGACTCTAAATGTATAAGTAAAGGTCAATCGAATTTTTCGTGGCTTCATGCTCGATATGATGGTAGTCCTGATTTAAGATACAAAGATAATTATCAAATTGAATCAAGAACTGATGTATATGAATATGGAATTATTACAATAAATATTTTAGAATTATCTATTTCTTTTGCTGTAAGTTCAGAAAAAGCAATCACAGATTTTGAAGAACTTAAAACAATATACATAAAGAAAAGAAATCACAGTCATAATTCTATCCCTGAATTACTTTTATTACTGAAAAATGTATCAAATAATAATAACAATAATAATGCAGATGATTTAATTATAAAATACAAACTATATTCTCGTAGAAATCATTACTTTTGTAAAGAAATAGTCATATAGTTATGTTGTGTAAAATTATTATATTTTGTAATATATATTCAATAATAATTAATAAACTTTAGAAGGAAAAGTGGTGATAAATAAGATGGCAATATGGGATTATTTTAACAGAAGAAAAGAAAATAAAAACAACTTACAACAGCTTGATACAAATAATGATAGAAATATTTGTAATAACATGAATAGTGACAATTATTTATTACAACAAAGTCTAGATAATGAAAAAGATTTAAAAAAAGAAAGTATTTTACTTTTTATAGATGTAATAAATGCATTAATTATTTATAAAATAAATGAGGAAGATAAAGAAAAACAAAGATTATCTGATTTAATTAATAAAATTGATAAAGTTTTAAATTCCTATAAATCATATGATATAGACGAAAAAAACATTCCTGTTTCATTTAAATATGGTAAAAAATTTGATTGTAAACAAACTGATTGTTATGAAATTATAGTAAATTCTGTTACAGAATATAAAAATAATTTAAATGAAATCAAAAATGAATACAATCATATTGTTAGAGAAATCAATACGATACTTGAATGTAATAATAATTATGCTATCGATGATAAGTATAGTTATTTGCTTTCAAAAAAAGAATCTTTAAATTTATTAAAAAAGCAAAAAGAAATCTTATATAATAATATAATATCACCATTTAAAATAAAAATACCTAATGAAAATGATTCGGTTTTAACTAAATTTAAACTAGCATTATTTTCTCTTTTAGAAAGTGAGAAATGTGTTTTTGAAGATACAAAATCTGAATTTTTGGGGAGAAAAAGGCCTACTGAACCATACTTATTTGATTATAGTGATAAGCCATTAATATTTATGTTAGATGAATTCTATTTTTGTGTTTTTAATAGTATCATCTTAGTATTTGATAATGATGGATTGTTCTCTACAGCTTTAAATGCTACAGCAGTAAGTGTCGATATTCAAAGAATAATTGTTGAAATTAATCCATATGGTAACAAACCGATAAATTCATCAAAATATATTGGTAAAGACTCCAGATGCATCCAAAAAGACATGTGTAATACAGGAATTAATATATATGGTCCTAATACAGAAAATAATATTTATAGTCTTAACACCAAAAATGATATCTATGAGTACGGAAAAATAAAAATTGAGATTTCTAATCTTTCTATAGTTCTTTCAATAAGTTCTGAAAAAGCTGTTAATGATTTTGAAGAACTAAAAGAAGCATGTAAAGAGCTAATAACTATGGAAATAACAAAAGAAATAAATAAAATAGTAGATATTTATACACCAAAAGAATATGCTTATACTCAAAATGGAATAGAATTCATTTGTAATGCAAAGTTTATTAACAAACAAGTGATTTTAACAGTAAAAAAATACAAAAATGAAATAAAAGAAAGAGAGATTATTAATAATAGTATTAAAGAAATATTATATCGTGATGATTTTAATGATATAGAAGAGAAATATGAATATTTAAAAGCAAATATTGAAGTATTAGATCAATTAAAGAAAGTTAGCGAAAAGCTATATAATGAAATTTCAAAACGTAAAATTCAAATATTAAATGAGGACGAACAAATATTATCAAATATAAAAAAAGCTTTTGAATTACCTCGAAAAAGTTATAAATGTACAGTTCACAGTAATGCTCGAAGTAATAAATTGGTTGCTGCAACGCCTATAGAATTATGTATTTTTGAATATAGTTTTGAGCCAAAAATTGTAACATTTGGTGATTTTTACTTTTGTTTGTTTAGTAATGTTATTATTGTATTTGATTACAATGGAATTTTTTCGACCGCTTTAGACCCATCTATTTTAAATGTTGATATTGAAAATAGAATTGAAAATGTTTCAATTTATTCTAATGGTTTCTTCTCGAAATATACTGACATTGATTCAAAATGTTTAAATAGTGTTGATGAAAAAGTGTGGGCATATGTTGATCTTAATGGAAGAACTGATTTAAAATATAAAAATAATTATCAAATAGATGTTAAAAGATGTACATATGAATATGGGATTATAACATTAAAAATTCAAGATTTCTTTGTTGAATACACAACTAGTTCAGAAAAAGCTATTGCAGCTTTTATGGTGGTAATGGCAACATATGCAAAAAGATATTACCATTTGTTTAATCCTGTTCCTGATCTTTTGTCATTGTTATGTAATGTCTCTGATAAGGATGATAAAAGTGTTAGATTATTAGTTGATAATTATAATAGTAATTTTAATGATTATAATATTTTTTGTAAGGAGATTACTATACAATAGAAAGGAGCTATAAAAATGTCTGGACCTAAAATTTCAATATATCAATTAACACCACAACTTCAAAAGATAGTTAATGAGCAATTTGATTTTAAAGGAAGAATGGGTATTGCTATAGAAAAAATAAAAAAAGAACATGAAAAGATTTTAGAAATTGAACAATTTAACTCTGATAAAGATATTGCTTCAGAATTAATGAATAGAAATGGTGATGATAATGAATTTTCTGACAAACTAAACGAACTAAATAAAATAAAAAATGATGCTAACGAGATTATATCACAGCTTAACTTTAAAAATATTGAATCACAAATTAATGCAAAAGTAACAATTAATTTGATTCAAGTGGTAAATCCAATTAGTTTAATAGATGTTAAAACGCTTGAAGAAAAAGCTGATGTTTTGTCTGATCAGTTATCTAGGGGTAAAATAATTGCTGAAGAATTAAAGACCATATCAGTAGAAAATAAAAATCTTCTAAAAAATCAATTACAAGAAACAATTGATGAAGGTTTTAATACATCATTTGCTGATTTTGAAATAGACAAAGATACGAATATTTCCAATCCTATATCAGGAATAATTACTGAACTTAACAAGTTAAAGGATAATATTATTCTATCGGAAGAATATAAAAATGAAATTAATAAATCTCTGCAAAAAGCAGATGAAATAAAAGATATAACTTATCTAAAAAATTATGGTGCTATTACATTAAAGCCTATGTTAAATCAGCGCAATCAATATATAGAAGATTATCAAAAATATCATGATGAATTTGAAACTCTATTTAATGAATATTCGGTATTATGTAATTTATATGGATATATTGTCCAAGAATATGTATGTTCAAAAGAAAATATTGATATTTTAAAAAATGAAATAAAAAGAATCAAAGAAACGGCTATTAAAGATACTGAACAGTCTTATATTAATGATTGTTTAGATGAAGTTATGGAGGAAATGGGTTATTCAATTATTGGTAGCAGAAGTGTCACTAAGAGAAATGGAAAACATTTTCATGATGAGCTTTATACATATGGTGAGGGAGCAGCAGTTAATGTTAGATATTCTTCAGATGGTCAAATAACCATGGAACTTGGTGGCATTGACGATAATGATAGATTACCTGATGAATATGAAACGGAAATGCTTTGTGAATCAATGAATGAGTTTTGCGAAGACTTTAGTGAAATAGAAAAAAGATTACTTGCTAAAGGAGTTGTACTATCTAATCGTATTTCTCATTTACCACCTGATGGTGAGCATGCTCAAATAATCAATACTTCTGATTATGAAATGCAATATGAAACTGAAAAGCTACAAGCATTTAAAAAACAAACTACAACAAAGTTAAAAACAATGAAAGAGGATTAAGTTATGGGAAAATACAAAATATGTCCTAACTGTCATAATAAGAATGAACCAGGTATGATTGAGTGCATTTATTGTGAAACAGATTTAACTGGAGTAAAAATAACTGATGATGAGACTGAAAAAATGATGCAAGACGATAAAGAGGAATCGTCAAATTCCAAAATAAAACTTGTAAGAGTGTGTGATTGTGGTGCTATTAATCCTTCTAATGCTAGAAAGTGTTTTTCATGTCATGAAGATATTTCTGATATTACTCCTACACCTGAAATACAGGAGGAGAAAAAAGAAACTGAATATATATTGAGTAGTTTGGATGACCAATATGTCTATAAAATGACTAATGGAGAAGTAATCATTGGCAGAGAAAATGTCATGAGCGAGTATTTATCAGCAAAAAGCTATGTCAGCCGAATACATGCTAAACTTATTATAGAAGATGGTCACCTTTTTATAGAAAATCTAAGTTCTACAAATTTTACCTATGTAAATAATGAAAAGATATCTGAAAAAACTAAGCTTAAAGAAAATGATGAGATAGGTTTGGGTGGAATAAAAAGAAATGGAAATTATCAAGGTGAAGCTGCTTACTTTTTAGTGAGGATCAATCAATGTATGTAGCTAGAATATTATATCCTGTTGAAGTTTTAGGGCCAGGCAAAAGAATCGGTATATGGTTTTGTGGCTGCCCTAGAAGATGTCAAGGATGCAGTAATCCTGAATTGTGGGAGTTTCACGAACGTTACAAAACAACACCAGAAATTCTTTATAAAATGATTAAAGATATTGCAGATAATAATGCTGTTGATGGATTTACTATTACTGGTGGTGATCCAATGTATCAAGCTGATGAATTAAAAGTTTTGATAAACTATATTCGACCTGTATCAAATGATATATTAGTTTATACAGGTTATAAAATTAATGAATTGGATCCTAAATATCTTAAAGGAATTTCGGTATTAATAGATGGTGAGTATATTGAAAGTCGCAATAATAATGTGATTTTAAGAGGCTCAGATAATCAAGAAATACATATACTTGATGAATCATTAAATGATAAATATGAATTATATTGTAAAAATGAAGAAAATAAGATTCAAAATTTCTCTACTAAAGATGGGATTATTTCAGTGGGTATACATAAGCCAAATTTTATTAAAGAGTTAAATCAAAATATGATTAAAAGAGGTATAACAAATGAGTGATTTAGAGCAAAGAGTTAAAGCACTGGAAACAAAAGTTAAAATACTTGAAGAAACTCTTGAAACGTTAAAAGATATGCAATTATCGGATCAGATGAATAATTATATTCAATCAAAGAGTAGAGATCTTAAATTAGTAGATCTTCTTAATTCAGTAACTGATAATGGAGAATTAGATTTAAGTAAAGAACGTGAAAGTATCGAACAAATTATTAGTAATAAAAAAATTATTGATGAAAATATAGAAAAATCTTTAAGAAATACTAATACATTTTTAAATAATTATTCAGATCCTAGTTATTTTGACTATGAAGATGAATCAGGAATAGTTTCATCTTGGTATGATAATGATACATATAGTGACATAAATTTAAAAAAATATATAGGAAAAGGAATAAGAATTACTTCATATAATGGATTTGATTCAAAAAATATAGTTATCCCAAAGGAAATTAATGGGAAGCCTGTGATTAGTATAGGTGAAAATGTTTTTAAAAATACTAAAGTTAAAGAAATAATCATTCCAAATTCGGTTAAGATAATACTTAGAAACGCTTTTGAAGGATGTACAAATCTTAAACATATTGCTCTTCCAAATGATTTAACTTATATTGGTACATGTTGTTTTAGTAAAAGTGGCATAGAATCCATAAATATTCCTAAATCTGTTCAAAAAATTAGTAGAGGATGTTTTGGTCAATGTATAAACTTGACAAAAGTTACTTTAGGGTGTGTGAAAATTATTGAAAATTCAGCATTTTTTGGATGTCGTAATTTAAGTGAAATAACTTTACCAACAACAACAACTACCCTTATTAAGAAATGTTTTTCGAGTACTAACATAACCAAAATTATTATACCTAGTGAAGTTACAAAAATTCAGAGTGATTGCTTTAAAGGGAATAGAAATGTCACATGTGTATTTTTAGGAAAAGAAACAGAGATTGTTTTTTTAGAAGACAATTCAAATATATTTTATAATGTAAATATGATTTATTGTTTACCAGGAAGTAATGTACAAAAAGTTGCCCGAATGAATGGCATATCGATAAAACCATTGAGTGAATTTAGAATGGAGTGATAATATGGATGATTATATTTCAAAATGGCACAAGGAAATAGGTATTTTTTCTAAAATAAAACCTTTAATTATTTTAGAAGGCAATGTCTTAGATTCCTATCAGTATCCTGAAGAGGGTAGTACGTCTAAAGGAAGTATATTAAGATTACCTGAATATTTACATTATTATTTTAAGGATATGGGTTATCAAAATATTGTATTTTATGATAGCTTAAGAGGCTTTTATAATAAATGTGAAAGTGGCTATCTTGATAATTTTGCTCGTTTAGCTGAATGTAATAATGAACATGGTTATATTAAAGCTGATTTTAAGGGTGGTAATAGAGATAATGGTGCTTCTAACATAGTTAGAAAATCTTTATCTCAAAATAAGGAAGCAACTGTAATTATTATGGATTATGCTTCTCGTTATATTGCTACTCCTGATCATATGCAACAAAGTGAAGTAGATAGTTTTACTGTTTTGATGCAGGCATCTTTAGAAGCAAAAGATGTTAGAACAGATAATGGGACTTTAAAAAATCTTCTTGTTTTAATCACTAACAAGGTCAATGATATACCAGCGTGGTTTTACTTACAAAATCCTAATGTAAAAATCATTACGTTATCAACGCCATCTAAAGAAGAAAGAGAAGCATTGGTAAAGAGTCAAAATTTTCCTACATTTTTTGCTGGTGAAATTTATATGGGAGATAAACCCTATTATGATGAGCATCCAGACGAATTAGAAAAGATTCAGGATAGATTTGTGGCATTAACAGAAGGATTTAGTTTTACTGAAATCAATGGTTTAAGAAGACTTTGTAAAAACGAAAAAATTCATATGCATGATCTATGTGATGTCATTGATCTTTATAAATATGGTATTAAAGAAAATCCTTGGAGGAACCTGAATTTTGAAGAAATACGAAACGCTAAAAAGGATTTTGAAAAACGTGTCAAAGGTCAGAATTATGCCATTACTAAAACACTAGATGTCATTAAACGTGCAATAACTGGTATGTCAGGATTACAGGGTTCATCACACACCAGACCAAAAGGTGTATTGTTTTTTGCAGGACCTACAGGAACTGGTAAGACTGAAACTGCAAAAACTCTAGCAGAGATTCTTTTTGGTGATGAGAGCTGTTGTATTAGATTTGATATGAGTGAATATGGTCAATCACATAGTGATCAGAAATTATTAGGTGCTCCTCCAGGATATGTGGGTTATGAAGCTGGTGGGCAACTAACAAATGCTGTAAAGAAGAATCCATTCTCTATCTTATTATTTGATGAAATAGAAAAGGCACATCCTTCTATATTAGATAAATTTTTACAAATCTTAGAGGATGGCAGAATGACAGATGGACAGGGTAATACTGTTTATTTTTCTGAAACTATTATTATTTTTACGAGTAATTTAGGTATTTATACAGTTAATGATTATGGTCAAAGAGAAGCTAATGTTACTAGTGAGATGTCTTATCAGGAAATGTCTACACGTGTAAGAGAATCTATTGAAGATTATTTTAAGCTTCAACTTGGAAGACCAGAAATTCTTAATAGAATTGGTGAAAACATTGTTGTATTTGATTATATCAGACCAGATGTGGCTAAAATGATCTTAGAATCACAAGTAGAAAAAATCATTAAGAACCTTTCTGCTGAAAAACATATCAACTTAAATATTTCTGATAATGCAAAAGATATATTATTAAATCAAGCATTATCTAATTTATCTAATGGTGGTCGAGGTATTGGCAATGTTGTTGAAAATTTATTGATTAATCCACTTTCAAGATATTTATTTGATAACGAAATTTTTGATAATGCTAATGTTACTATTCAAAATATAAATATTGACACTATGCCTGTGACATTAGATTGTATTGAGGAATTATTATGACAATTTATGCTTTAACTGAAAAAAGTCCATATAAAACTTTAAATGAAGATCGCATTATTATTGGAAAATCAATATTAGCTGATGGAACTTTAGTATCAGATATTAATAAAGGTATTTTTGCAGTTGCAGATGGTGTTGGTGGAAACAATGCAGGAGAAAAGGCATCTAGTTTTGTTTCGACAAAGCTTGTCGCTTTAAATAGTGTAAATATTGAATTATTAGTATCAATTAATAATGAACTTTTAGAATATTCAAATAATGTAGATGATTATCATGGTATGGCTACTACTTTATCAGGTATTTGTATCAATGATGATGATATTTCATTATTTAATGTGGGTAATTCAAGAACGTACATAATACAAAACAACAAATACCTTAAACAATTAACAGAAGATGATACAACATTAAATTTTCTATTAAAAACTGGTCAATTAGATGTTGATAATGTGAATGATTTTAATAGAAAGAATGAAATCACTGCTTGTTTTGGAGGTGGTAATTCTCAATTATTTAAGATTAAGATAAGTTCATTAAAATCATTAAATTCACCAATATTAATAACTTCTGATGGTATTCACGATTATTTAAGTATTGATGAAATAGAAGATATTATTATAGAGTTTGGCATATCATTAGATGCTTGTAAAGAATTAAAAAAAGCAGCACGTAATGCTGGCTCTACTGATGATATAAGTGTAATATTAGGAGGCTTTTAAATGGGATTAAGATATAGAAAAAGTATAACTATTGCTCCTGGAGTAAGACTTAATATAGGTAAAACTGGAATGTCTGTAAGTGCAGGAGTTCCAGGCTTTAGAAAAACTTATCATACAAGTGGAAGAGTTACTACTACAGTAGGAGTACCAGGAACAGGTCTTTATTATGTAGATACTAAAAATAATAAGACTCAAAATAAACAATCAAAATCGAACCATTCTAATTATGAAACAACAAATGATATTCATAATAAAAATATTATACAATTAGATCAATCTACTGTAAAATCTATTCATAAAACATGTGATGATTCTATTGATTGGACAGAGGTATTAGTATCTTCTGAACCACCAGATGATTCCTATAATAAAGAAATGTGGCAGTATTACCATAATTTTGCTCCTAAAATACTCCAAGGTGATATAAATGCTTATCTACAATTGATTTATGAAGTTAATCCATTAGATGATTTGCTTGCTTATGGAGGACAGTTTGAATTTGGAACAGATGATGCTAAGAAAATTGAGGTAGAATTTGTAGTCGATGACTCAACATTAACTAATGCTAAAAGAAGTTTAAGCACTAAAGAATATAATAACTTACTACAAGATTATGTGTGTAGTGTATGTATTCGTATTGCACGAGATATGTTTGCTCTTTTACCAGTGAATAATGCTGTAATTCATGCTGTTTTAAATGGGAATTTAATTCTATCAGTCAATTTTGATAGATATACTATCACAAAAATTAAATTTGGATATATTGATTCATCAGATACTATTGAAAAGTTTCCAAATAATATGAATTATTCTGATAATTTTGGGTTTAGAAAAGTTGAGTATTTAAATTAAATCGATACTAATATTTTATATGCTAGACCATCTGATTCACTTGTCAAAAATATAAAAGCACAATTTGCT
>JAJQFG010000110.1 GCA_021201315.1 Erysipelotrichaceae bacterium | reverse complement strand
TTTTGTCCACACCAAGCACCTACGCGTCCCATCACGTCAGCAAAAGCGTCCATATTTTTTTCCTCCCTTAAAATATTTTTGACAATATTAGTATAAGATTTATTGAGCAAAAAGTCAATGTTTTATTTTAAAAGTATGGTATTTTTTAAAAAAAATATGGTTTTATGGCCTATTTATATTTCATGATTTGTGAAAATCCCACATTGTAAAGCCTTTTCATTAATTAAATTAACAAAAAATAGCTATATGTAAAATATAGCTATTGTCTTACCAAGATTGTATGGAATTCAAAATTATCATATCGTTGTCTCGCAAGCGTATATTCAAATATAACACCGCTGCTCAAATAAGCTACTTGTTCTTTTTCAATATAAGGTTCATTTTCTTTTAAACCAAGATATTGTTGTTCTAATTGAGTAGAAAGTTCTGACTTAATGGTGATATGACTACTTTGAATTTTTAAATTCAATATTTTTTCAATATAATGATAAATTGATCCTTTAATATGTTCTAATTTTAGATTAGGTATAACACTTAATGGCATATAGGATACATCAATTCTAAAAGGAACTTCATCTAATAATCTAAGTCGTATAATATGATATACAAAATCTCCAACATTAATTTGTAATTTTCTGCCTAAAAAATCATCAGCAGGAGCAACTTCAAATTCAATAATTTCACTGGTTACGGTTTTAATGCCTTCATATCTTGATGTTAATCCAAAAGATGAACGATTGATATCATTTTCAATAGCAGGATCATAATCTTTAACAAAAGTCCCAGCTCCTCTTCGTCTAATAATCAATCCTTCTTTGACTAATATATCTAATGCTTTTTTCATTGTTTCTTTATTACAATGATAACTCATACATAAAACATATTCATAAGGGAGTTTTTGACCATAAGAATACTCATGACTCATAATTTTACCACGAATATCATTCGCTATATCTTTATATTTGGCCATACTCATCACCTCTATATAAAAATACCATACTTTTAAATATATTTCACGGTTTTTTTAACTTTTTTTAATAAAATTTAAAACTCTTTCTTTATTTAACATAAAAAGCCCCATTATGAGGCTCTATCTTTCAGATAAATCAGGCAAGGCAATAAAATTATAAATACCATTTTCCTGAAATTCATTCATACACTTGTCTAATAACTTATATAATCTATCGTGTTCTTCTTTTGATAATTCCACTTCTTTGTCTTTCACACCATCCAATAATTCCAGCAGCAACGAACCATATTCCAACTTTCCAGTTTTTTCACATTGATCGATAATATCTTCATTCACATCATACAATAAATTACCTTTATATTTTTTTCCTGATCTTTGTACTTTCTTAATATCTTCAATAAATTGATGAGAAAATTTCGCGATTTGTACTTCTATAATATCTGATTCTTTTTCATCATCAAATAATTCCATAAGCATTGCTTCGATTTCAGGTGTTACAACATCTTTTCTTCTATTGAGATGATATTTGATAAAATTGGTTCCTAACATAGTTTCAGAAACTGAAATACCTTTTTCATCAAGATAGTCCATCATACAATTTTTTCCAGCTTTACCATTGATTGGAAAACAGGCGCCTTTACACATTGTCAATGCTTCAGATAAATCAGCATCAGCTTTTAAAATATGTGCCAGTCTTCTAGCTGTTAAGGCAGCTACTGTTTGATAACCTTTTTCGCTGGCAGCACTTAAATATTCAGATTTACTTTGTAAAGTATTCCAAATAGATGAAATTTCCATTTGTAATTTAAACTCTTCAAAAGATGTTCTTTCGTATTCAAATTTCATAGTATTCTCCCCCCCTTAGTTAATATAAGTATACATCATTTACAATCATTTAGCGATAAAAAGCCTCATTGGAGACTTATTTTTTTAACAATTTTTTTATTCATATTATATATTGCAAGACTATGATTTTCATATATACCATAACTCTTTTCACCCTCTTTAGGAAAAGTAATAGAATTAGGATTAAAAATATAAATGCCATTTTTTAATTTAGCAATCGGTTTATGAAAATGACCATACATCAAAACATCACCTTGATTTAATGGAGGTAAATTATCTTCGTTATAAATATGGCCATGGGTTAAAAAGAAGCGATGATTATCTACATATATTTGAGAATACGTTGATAGTATTGGAAATTCAATCAGCATTTGATCAACTTCACTATCACAATTGCCTCTTACTGAACATATAATCTTATCTTTATATTGATTTAATAAGCTAGCTACCGCTTTAGGATCATAACCTTCAGGGATACTATTTCGTGGTCCATGATACAATAAGTCACCTAATAAGATAATATGATCCATATGTTCTTCTTCAAAAATATCAATGACTTTTCTTAAATCATTAATAGAACCATGGATATCAGATAAAATCATCCATTTCATAACAAACCCTCTAATTCAACACCAACAGGACAGTGATCAGAACCAAATATATCCGTATAAATATAAGCATCCTTGATATTATCTTTTAAATCATCAGAAACAACAAAGTAATCAATACGCCATCCAGCATTCTTTTCTCTTGCCTTAAACATATAAGACCACCACGAATAAATTTCTTTATCTGGATATTTATATCTAAAAGTATCAATATAACCAGAATCTAAAAGTTCAGTAAACTTTGCTCTTTCTTCATCTGTAAAGCCAGCATTTCGATGATTCGTTTTATCATTTTTTAAATCAATCTCTTGATGAGCTACATTTAAATCACCACATATGATAACTGGTTTATTTTTCTTAAGATGATTCACATAATCTCTAAAAGCATCTTCCCAAACTTGTCGATAATCGAGTCTCTCTAGTTCTCTTTTACTATTTGGTGTATAAACTGTTACAAAATAAAATTTTTCAAATTCTAAAGTTATTACTCTACCTTCTTGATCATGTTCTTCTATATTTAGTCCATAAGTTACATTTAATGGTGTATGCTTTGTATAAATAGCTGTACCACTATAACCTTTTTTAACAGCATCATTATAGTAGCTTGTATAACCATCAAATTCTAAATCTATTTGATGCTTCTGTAGTTTGGTTTCTTGAATAGCAAAAATATCAGCATCAATATTATTGAAGAAATCAGTAAATCCTTTTTTGATGCATGCTCTTAAACCATTCACATTCCATGAAACACATAACATATTATCTCCTCCTAATCAAAAAATATTTCTTGTTCTTCTATAGGATAACGAACAATTGTTTTTAATTTTTCTGTTGCAATCTTGCGAGAATCGTTAAGATATATTTCATGATGCATACCAATTAATTTCATTTGTTGTACTGTAATATATTCCATTAAATTCTTAGTTGTATTAATTTCATCAGCATATGCACCTCGATGAAGTGTTTGGATGCAATGGCCTTCTTCCCATTTTTTTAAATATATATCTGCAAGATAAGGATTATCTTTCTTTTCAATAGCTTTTTGTTTTAGCATTTCAAAAGTTTCTTCATCCAATGCTTTTGGTTGAGCTATCATTAAAGTAAACTTAATCATTTTCTTTCGTGTTACATCAAAATGACTATTATCATAAGTATCCCATAAACCTTCTAAAGGTGATAGCAAATAAAGTAAATTATATTGTTTTTTACAGTAATCTTTAATAGATTTTGCTAAAATAAATAAAGCCTCTGATTTTAATTTAAATTCTTCTACTCTTGGATTACCTATTCCATCAATCATAATAAAATTAAATTCTGGTACATCTACCACATCAATTCTTTTAGAAGATGCATCATATTGTTTTTTATATTCCCTTCTAATGCCTTCTTTCATAATATGGCCCCCTTTGCATATACATAACACATTATATATAATTGTTTAAGAAATTTCCACCTTATTTTTAGGATTTTTTTATTTTTATTATATAAAATTTTTAAAAATAACACAAAATAAGAAGATATTTTGAATTATTTATCCCATAAAATAATTTTATTTTCTGTTCTTGTTTGTTTCAAATCAATTAATCTTTGATTTTCTGAACCTCTAAACCTTAATCTGATATTCTTTTTTTCTAAAACAAACTGACCATCCACTAATACATCAATATAGCTTAGTAATTCATCAGTAACATCATAATGTGCTTTTCCATTAGGCAATAAATCTTCATAAACATAACCCGTAAATGACCATATATCTTTATTTGGTAGTTTTTCTTTGACTGCTTGTAATAATGGTAGTAATCCCTCTTGATTTGTCTTTTCCATAGGTTCTCCACCTAATAATGTTAATCCTTGTATATGATCTAATGATAATGCTTGAATGATTTCTTCAATTGTATCATTTGTAAATAATTCTCCATAATTAAAATCCCAAGCCACTTCATTAAAACATTCTTTACAATGAAAATGACATCCTGACACAAATAAAGAAACACGTACACCAGGGCCATTAGCGATGTCAACTTTTTTGATTGTAGCATAGTTCATAGATATTCCTCCTAAGTAGTGTTATTGTAACACAAAACTAGATCATATGGTTTAAAAATAATTGTTTATTATTTTGTATTCATAAAACGAATGATAAATCATTAAATATAAGCATTAGACATGATAATCATATCCATTTATACTAATTGTGAAGGGGTTTTATGTATGAAAAAATTATTAATCATTATTTTATCTGCTTTTTTATTAGTAGGATGCAAAAACAATGAAGTCACTGAAAAAGAATCAATTAGTCAAACCACTCAAGAAAGCAAGATACTTGTTGCTTATTTTTCAGCCACAGGAAGCACAGAAACTATTGCTGAAATGATATGCGAGACATTAAATGCCTATATTTATGAAATTGTGCCTGTAGACGCTTATACAACTGAAGATTTAGATTACAATAATGAAAATAGTCGTACTTCAATTGAAATGAATAATGATTCATGTAAAGTAGAAATAGCATCAACTACTAATATTGATCAATATGATTATATTTTTATAGGTTATCCGATATGGTGGGGTCAGGCGCCAAGAATTATTGATACATTTTTAGAAAGTTATGATTTTTCAAATAAAACAATTGTTCCTTTTTGTACATCTACAATTAGTGGTATAAGTAGTAGTGCAACTCAATTAGCATCTTTAACAAATGATGCCATATGGTTAGAGGATCAAAGATTTTCTAATAGTAGTACAAATGAAGATATAAAGAATTGGCTTGATACATTATTTTAGGAGGATTATATGAAGATTATAGTATTACAAGGAAGTCCTAATATCAAAGGGTCTACTCATATTTTAGTTGATAATTTTAGTCAAGGAGCTATTGAAGCAGGACATCAAATACAAAGATTTGATCTAGCTAGGATGAATATACAACCATGCCTTGGTTGTATTGCCTGTGGATATGAAGGTCCTTGTGTTTTAAAGGATGATAATCAAATGATTAGAGAAGCTTTATTAGATGCTGATATGGTCGTGTTTGCATCACCATTATATTATTATGGCATGTCGGCACAACTCAAAACTGTGATAGATCGTTTTTGTGCTTATAATTCATCATTAACATATAAACATATGAAATCGGCCTTATTAGCAGTAGCATGGAATAGTAGTGATTGGACTTTTGATGCCCTGCATGTTTATTATCAAACATTGGTAAGATATTTGAATTTTGAAGATTGTGGAGAAGTGTTAGGTTATGGTTGTGGTAGTCCGTCTATGACAAGACATACTAAATATCCTAAAGATACTTATGATTTAGGTAAGAATTTATAATGCTTATAAGGAATAATGAACTATTAATTATAAGCATTAGACATATTAGCAGACTTATTTTATACTTATTTTAGCAAAGGAGATATAAATATATGAATGAAATGAAACAAACTGTATTAGATAAAGCCAAAGCACAACATGAAGCTTCCATGGTATTCCCTATTGGGGGACCTAATCCTGCAGGTGAATATTTTATTGGAAATAGCTATTTAGAAACTATTTCTGATAAGCAAGCAACTATTTTCAATGTAACATTTGAACCTGGATGTAGAAATAACTGGCATATTCATCATGCCACAAAAGGTGGAGGACAAATCCTTATTTGTGTGGCTGGTAGAGGTTATTATCAAGAGTGGGGTAAAGAAGCTGTTGAAATGAATCCTGGTGATTGCATTAATATTCCTGCTGGTGTGAAACATTGGCATGGAGCCGCTAAGGATAGCTGGTTCTCTCACTTAGCCATTGAAGTACCTGGAGAAAATGGTTCTAATGAATGGTTGGAACCAGTCAATGATGAAGAATACTATAAATTAGCATAAAAGCTAGCATACTGTTTGCTAGCTTTTTAAGTATTCATCTACAATAGCATTGAGTTGTTGAGTAATTTGGTTAAATGGTAAGTTCAAATCTAAGGTTTGAACACTTATCTTATTACCACTCATATGATATGTATTATTCGGATATATAGTTTCATCCGTTTTGGCATATAATAACATTCCTGATACAACATGTGGAATATGAGATAATTCAACTTCTTTGTTTTTTACATAAGTGAATATTTGATATAAATTACCAGAATGTATTGTTTGCACATTATACTGTGTTTGCATGACATGTTGATAATATTTGGCATCGATAATAAGTATTTTATCATCACTGCTTAACATAATATCACTTTGCATAATCGGTAACATTGAAGACATATCATCATCTAATTGCCATTTTATTTGTGAGGCATTAACTTTAATATCAAGAAATTCCTGACGATAATATTCCAATAAAAACTTTTCATATAAACGACACATTCTTTGTTCATCTAAAAACTTTTGCATTCTAATATGGCCTTTATCATCGACTTGTAATAATCCTTTGATAATCATATAACAGATATTCAAAAGCATATGATAACTTTGATTGTTACGATTATAAGATAAATTCCAATTAATTCTATGATAATCAAGCTTATCAATATTAGCAAAATACATGAGTAATTGTCTTAATTTCTTTTTGCGTATACTATTAATATCACATTTTAATAATAATAACATGGTTGTTTTTAGAATTTGATTCATATAAGAATTAGTAGAATACTCATCGTAATCACATATTAATTGATGGTTAATCATTGTTTGACTTTTAACAGATTGTGTCATGTTTATTTTTCCCCTTGGAGATAATAATGAATCTTGAATATTTATATATTCATGATGTAGACCTCTTTTTACTTGAATAGATATACCTTTTATCAATATTTCACACATTAAATCTGCTGTATTTTCAAACTCTTCATTAGCACAATCACTATAACCTTGTTCTTTTAATACTGAAAAAGCATATGCTAACATATAGTAGATATTTTGAATTCTAATCACTGATAGATCTCCTTAGCATATCAGACCATGTTTTTACCTTAGCAGGTTCATCAAACCAATATTCTTTCAGTAAAGGAATAATCTCATATTCAACAACAGAGTGCATCCATTCATCCGTCACTTCTTCATTTGTACAAAAATAACTATGACCGATCCTAAAGCCACTACCTAAACTATCATCATTTTCTATTTGATTATTTAACTGTTGCATTGTCTCAATGAGTTTATTGAATTTTATATTATTCTTGTCTTCTTTATAATGATTAAAGCCATCATTATCAAAAGCTGGTATCATTTCAAAAAATGCAAAACGGCGACGTAAAGCATAATCCATCATAGCTAAACTACGATCCGCTGTATTCATCATACCAATAATATAAACATTTTCTGGTACATAAAACAAATCATTAGAATATAATAATCTCAATTGATACTTACTGCCACGTTTATCATTCTCTATCAGCATAAACAATTCACCAAAGATTTTACTTAAATTACCTCGATTGATTTCATCAATAATAAAGAAATATTTATTCTCGCTATCAATCTCTGCTGCTTTACAAAAATTATAAAATACACCTTTTCTTAACTCAAAACCATTTTCTGTAGGTCGATAACCTTCAATAAAATCTTCATAAGCATAACTTTGATGAAATTGAATCATCATTACTCTGTTAGGATTCTTTTCACTAATCATCGCATAAGCCAAACGTTTAGCCGCATAGGTTTTACCTACTCCTGGAGGACCTTGTAATATAATATTTTTCTTCATATTGAGTAGATTAACCAATGTATGATAATTCTCTAAACTCATATAAACCTGACTAAGGAAATCTTCTTCATCATAGATAGGAAATACTTCTTCAACTTCTTCTTTATCCTCTATTTCTTCTTCAAAAAGATTTTTTAAATTATTCACAATATCAGTATATGAAGTCATATCAGTCAAAGTTTTCATAGGAGCCTGTTTTGCAGGATATTCCCACATTCCCTTATGTGTCCATTGGACTTTTCTTTGATTCTTGTAAGTATCATCTCGATTTTCATCAAAAATGTAATCTGATGTTACAATACCACGACCAATAATTTGATGCATTCCCTTTTTAACAAATATAATATCATTTTCTTTTAAATCATGAACAAATTGCCAAGTGGCATGAACAGAATTCTTATAGGATAATTCAGGGTCATATTTTTCTTTCATCATCTTTGTCATTTCATTTTTTGATGCATAATTTCTTAAATCACCTAGCTCACCCCAACCAATAGCCATGATACCTTCTTGATAGAATTCATCCCACATACATGAATTTTCTCCAGGTGCATAAATCCAATAATGTATCGTTGATACATCTTCATCTATAGTATCCTCTTTTTTTTGAATAGCTAAATGAGCTATTTCATTTCGAAATATTTCTGAAGCCAATTCTATTGTCATATCAACTTCATAGCCTTCTTTAGTTAATGTCCAAATTCCACGTTTTTCTTTACTAATATAGCCTGCATAAACGAGTGAATTGCGGGCAAAGGCTACTTCATTTTCAAATTTATTCACATTATTTTTGCCACGTGTTATATTCACTTCTTCATCAGATAGATTTTCATCAATAATAATCTGATTCCTAGCTTCTTTAGGTTTTGCTGAACCTCCGAGTTCTTTTAATGCAGTAAGTAGCGGTTTCATCCAACGCAAATATGAAGCCTTAGAAACATTTAAATCTTGTTCTAAAGGTTTTATTTGCCATGCATATTCTGATAGATCAGGTATAGTTTTATAAGTATATTGACCATTTTTTAGTGTATCTATTGTATTGTTACACAATTGCAAATATTCTTCACCTTTTAAAACATGTTTTAATCCATGTAAAGATTCTACATAATCATCAGGCATATTATCGTTATTTAATATAAAATCACGATTAGTACTATCTAAATTTAAAAATGTGTATGGTGCCACCCAAAACAATCCCATGGAAATATTCCATTTAATATTTCTTTGGCTTAAACATATATCATAATATTTGATAAAATCAGTTTTGGATTGTTCATCTTTATTTCTGGAATAATTACAAGCACTTTCAAATACATTCCACAAATTATCTATATCATGTTCTCCCCTGCGATTACCAAAGCTATAAAAAGTAGCATTTTGATTATTCACAAGAGGAATACCACTAAAATCATTAGGAACATTTGCACGAATGGAAAATTCATCTTTAAAACCATTAATTATCCTTATACGATTTGCGCAGTAATACTCTTATTAAATAATCCAAACACTGTAAAAGGATCAATATCATAAAAATCACCATCTTCCAATTTAGGTAAGCTCATTTTAATATTTTTAAATACTATTTTTATTTTAGATACAAGTATTGTTCTATCATCTTTATATAATAATAATTTTTCAGCAAATTCCATGTAAAATGGTATCCAGCTATATATTTTCTCTTCCATGTTTATCCTCCATATCTCTATATAAAATTGTATTTGTTCTAGAAATAAAAGTCAAATATAAAAAGTTTAGCATTTAAGCTAAACTTTTATAAGTGTAATACTCTTTCTTTGATTTCTTGTGTTCTTCCTTGATTCCAGAATTGTGTACCAATATAACCACAAGTACGTCTTGCCACACTCATCTTGTTTTGATCAGTATTACCACAATTTGGACATACCCAGATGAGTTTTCCATCATCTTCTTTGATTTGGATTTCTCCATCATAACCACATACCATACAATAATCACTCTTTGTATTCAATTCTGCATACATGATGTTATTGTAGATATGTTTCATAACTGCAAGTACAGCATCAATATTATCTTGCATATTAGGAACTTCTACATAGCTAATAGCTCCACCTGGTGATAATTTTTGGAATTGAGATTCAAATGTTAATTTAGTGAAGGCATCAATTTCTTCAGTCACATTAACATGATAACTGTTTGTAATATAGTTTTTATCTGTAACACCTGGAATCTTACCAAAACGTTTCTGTAAGCATTTTGCAAATTTATAAGTTGTTGATTCAATAGGTGTACCATATAAACTAAAATCAATATTTTCTTCTGCTTTCCATTTAGCACAAGCGTCATTTAAATGTTGCATAACTTCTAAGGCAAAAGGTGTAGCAGTAGGATCGGTATGTGATTTACCAGTCATATATTTGACACATTCACAAAGTCCTGCATAACCAAGTGAAATAGTTGAATAACCACCATATAATAATTTATCAATTGTTTCACCTTTTTCAAGTCTTGCAAGTGCACCATATTGCCATAATATCGGTGCTACATCACTAGGTGTCCCTTTCAAACGATTATGACGACACATTAATGCTTCTTTACATAAATCTAATCTTTCATCAAAAATACGCCAGAACTCTTTCATATCACCTTTTGAAGAACACGCAATATCAACTAAGTTTAAAGTCACAACACCCTGATTGAAACGTCCATAATATTTAGGTTTATTAGTTTCAGGATCAACATATGGCGTTAAGAAACTACGACATCCCATACATGTATAACAATGCCCTTCACCATTTTTATCAACCTTTAAATCAAGCATCATCTTTTCAGAAATATAATCAGGTACCATACGTTTAGCAGTACATTTAGCAGCTAATTTTGTCAAATACCAGTATTTAGAATCTTCATGAATATTATCTTCTTCTAATACATAAATCAATTTAGGAAAAGCTGGTGTAATATAAACACCTTTTTCATTTTTCACACCTAAAATTCTCTGATTCAATGTTTCTTCGATAATCATAGCCAAATCATCTTTAATTTGACCATCAGGAACCTCATTTAAATACATAAATACTGTTACAAATGGTGCTTGACCATTTGTTGTCATAAGTGTAATTACTTGATATTGAATCATTTGTACACCACGATTAATTTCTTTTCTAACACGACGTTCAGCCACTTCTCTAATTAGAGCTTCAGTAACATCAATACCTTCTTCTTCAAATTCACTTCTTACTTCTTCAATAAGCTTTTGACGACTTACATCAACAAATGGTGCTAAATGAGATAAACTAATACTTTGTCCTCCATATTGAGAACTAGCTACTTGAGCAATAATCTGAGTAGCTACATTACATGCAGTTGAAAAACTCTTAGGTGTTTCAATCATAGTCTCACTAATAACAGTTCCATTTTGTAACATATCTTCCAAATTCACCAAACAACAATTATGCATATGTTGGGCAAAATAATCTGAATCATGGAAATGAATAATACCTTCTTCATGAGCTTTTACAATATGATCTGGTAACAATAATCTTTTCGTAATATCTTTACTAACTTCCCCTGCCATGTAATCCCTTTGAACGCTATTGACTGTTGGATTCTTATTAGAATTTTCTTGCTTTACTTCTTCATTATCACACTCAATTAAACTTAAAATCTGTTCATCTGTTGTATTAGACTTACGAACAAGTGCTCTCTTATAACGATAAGTAATATATTTTCTAGCCACTGAAAAAGCATTCATCTTCATGATTTCATCTTCTACCAAGTTTTGAATTTCTTCAACACTTAATGCCCTCGTCATTTTAGCACATTGATATTTAACATTATTTGTCATATTATCAATATCTTCATCACTCAATCTTTCCGTTTCAACTACTTCATTATTCGCTTTTTCAATCGCAGCAGTTATTTTTTGTTCATCAAATTGTACTTCTGTCCCATTTCTTTTAATTATCTTCACTATGCTCATCCTCCTCTTATGTCTTATTTAATTCTAACATATCATAATTATTTAGTAAAACAATATGAATCATAAGTCCAAGTTAATTTTTTCACTTTCATTAAAAATCAAAAAGCATTGATTAAATCAATACTTTTTGATTTAATCTCAAGATCAAATTAAACTTACCTATTAATTATAACATAAATAATCAAAATGAGAATAAGCAAATTCTCAATGTTTATAATTACTAAGTCACACTTATCAAAACACTAAACTCAAACCTTGATAAATCAACATTTTTAGAAAAAATAATACAAATTTTTTATGAATTTAATAAAACATAATTTCTTATTTTCAAATGAATAAAATTCATATATAATAAAAAGCACAAATATAACTATTTGTGCTTATAATCAACATGGCTGGGGTACTTGGATTCGAACCAAGGAAATGTCAGATTCAGAGTCTGATGCCTTACCGCTTGGCTATACCCCAATAAACATGAGTTATTATACACAAAAACCACCAATTTGTAAAGGAGATTTTAAGATGAGAACACGTTTCGCCCCTAGCCCAACAGGCTATATGCATATAGGTAATTTAAGAACTGCATTGTATTGTTATTTAATCGCAAAACATTACAATGGGGATTTTATTTTAAGAATTGAAGATACCGATCAACAAAGAGAAGTAGATGGTGCCATTGATTTAATTTATGAAGTATTAGATGAAACAGGATTACATTATGATGAAGGTCCTGATAAAGACATGGGACATGGTCCTTATATTCAATCACAGAGATTAGAAATATATCATGATTATGCTAAAAAATTGATTCATTTAAAAGGTGCTCATTATTGTTTTTGTCAAGGTGAAATTGAAGGAGAAGATCCTTGTAAGCATTTGAGTGCATCACAAATCGCCGAAAGATTAGCCAATAAGGAACCTTATGTTATTAGACAAACGATACCTAATGATGGTATTACTACTTTTGATGATGAAGTATATGGTCATATTGAAGTAGAAAATAAGGATTTAAATGAAGGTATTCTTATTAAAAGTGATGGGTTCCCTACATATAATTTTGCGAATGTTATCGATGATCATTTAATGGAAATTAGTCATGTTATTAGAGGTAATGAATATTTAACAAGTACACCTAAATATAATCTTATATATAATGCATTTGATTGGCAGATTCCTACTTATATCCATTTACCTCCTGTCAATAAAGATGAAACACATAAGTTAAGTAAGCGAAATGGGGATGCGTCATATCAGGATTTAAAGAAGCAAGGTTATTTGACTGAAACTATTATTAATTATATCGCTTTACTTGGTTGGGCCCCAAGAAATGAGGAGGTTTTATCTTTAGATGAGTTAATTGAACAATTTGATATTGATCGTATTTCTAAATCACCTGCTATCTTTGATATTAATAAATTAAAATGGATGAATGGAGAATATCTTAGAAGAATGTCTTTAGAAGAGTTTCATCAAGTAGTTTTGCCTTATTATAAACATATTACTAGAGATGTTGATTTATTAGAGTTGTCTAAGGTTCTACAACCAAGAGTAGAAAGATTAATAGATATAGAAGATATGACAGACTTCATTAATGAGGCTTTACCTTTTGATGCAGGTATCTATACGCATAAGAAAATGAAAACGAATCCAGAAAATTCATTAGAAGCTTTGGAATTAGTTTTTGAAGCATTAAAAGACTATGATGATTTTACTAATGATGATGCTATGTGTGATTTCTTAGTTTCGTTAGCTAAGGAACATGGCTTAAAGAATGGCCGTATTATGTGGCCAATGAGAGTAGCTTTATCAAATAAATCTTTAACACCTGGTGGATGTATCGAATTAGCACATATCTTAGGTAAAGAAGAAACAATGAAACGATTACAACAAGCTATTAATGATTTGAAAGGCTGATCAATAGAGGTTCTTACTCGACAATGGGTAATTGAAACCAGTGGCAGTGCATAAAAATGC
>JAJQFG010000117.1 GCA_021201315.1 Erysipelotrichaceae bacterium | reverse complement strand
TTTCTCTAGTGTTTTTCATTACAATGTACAATTCTGTGGGAATTTAGGATATAAATCAAACAATTTAATGAATTTGATTTTACAGATTTGCAAAAGGCGTAATTGAAGGTGACGACAATAAAAGCCTATGAAACCCTAGAGATGCAACTCTAGGGTTTTGTGTTATTTCATTTACGAAAGATTTCACATAATTTTATTTTTGTTTATCTTTAGTTTACAATAATTCTTTATACTTTTAGTTAGGAGATGATAATTATGTTGCAAATAAAGAATATTCATAAGCAATATAAAACTGGGGACCTTGTCCAAAAAGCTTTGGATGGGGTAAGTTTAAATCTTAGGGATAATGAGTTTGTTGCTATACTTGGACCTAGTGGTTCTGGTAAGACAACATTGTTAAATATAATTGGTGGATTAGATCGTTATGATAAAGGTGACTTGATTATTAATGGTATTTCTACTAAGAAGTATAAGGATAGAGATTGGGATTCTTATCGTAATCATACGATTGGTTTTGTTTTTCAAAGTTATAATTTGATTCCACATCAAACTATTTTATCAAATGTTGAATTAGCTCTTACTATTTCAGGTGTATCAAAGGCTGAAAGAAGGAAAAGAGCACAGGAAGCATTAGATAAAGTAGGATTAGGCGACCAAGTGCATAAAAAGCCTAATCAATTGTCTGGTGGACAAATGCAAAGAGTAGCCATTGCTAGAGCATTGGTAAATGATCCTGATATCTTATTAGCTGATGAACCTACAGGAGCATTAGATAGTGATACGAGTGTTCAGGTTATGGATTTATTAAAAGAAGTAGCAAACGATCGATTGGTTGTTATGGTTACACATAATCCTGAATTAGCTCAAGATTATGCAACAAGAATTGTTACTTTAAAAGATGGTAAGATTACCAGTGATAGTGATCCATATAAAATAGAACAATCATTAGTTAAACCCGTTCATAAAAATATGGGTAAGACGGGTATGTCTTTATTAACATCACTAACATTAAGTTTTAACAATCTTAATACGAAGAAAGCTAGAACAATTCTTACCTCTTTCGCTGGTTCAATTGGTATTATAGGTATAGCTTTGATTTTATCTTTATCAACAGGTGTTAATGCTTATATTGCGGATGTAGAAGAAGAAACTATGTCAGAATATCCAATATCGATTACAAGTGCTGGTTTCGATATGACATCGCTACTTTCAGGTATGACAGGAATTGCAGAAACAGCTAGAAATGGTAGTGATGAGGGTGAAATACAAGTTAATTCTATTGTTTCTAAAATGTTTTCCACTATTGGTTCAAATGACTTAGAAGCATTAAAAGAATATATTGATAGTGGAGAAAGTGGGTTAGAAGAATATACAAGTGCGATAGAATATATTTATGATGTGACACCACAAATTTATAGTTCTGATACAAGTACAGTTCATCAAGTTAATCCTGATGGTTCGTTTAGTGCATTAGGGCTTTCTTCTTCAAGCTCAAATAGTTTAATGTCAAGTATGATGAGTACTGATGTTTTCTATCAAACGCCTGAAAATACTTCATTATATGATGATCAATATGATGTAGTAGCAGGAAGTTGGCCAACAAGTTATAATGAATGTGTATTGGTTTTGTCAAGTGGTGGTAGTATAAGTGATTTCTTGTTATATTCATTAGGGTTAAGAGATTATACAGAATTGGAAGATATGCTTGAACAATTCTCTAATGATGAAGAAATAACTGTTACTACAACTGATGGTACTTATAGTTATGATGATATATTAGGTATTACATTTAAACTTGTTAATTCAGCTGATTATTATGAATATGATGAAGAGTATAATGTTTGGAAAGATAAAACTGATGATGAAGATTATATGAAAGATATTATCAATAATGGTGAAGACCTCACAATTGTTGGTATTGTTCAACCTAAGGAAGATGTTACTGCTACGATGTTAACATCTGGTATCTATTATACTTCAGCATTAACATCACATATTATTGATACAGCTTTAGATAGTGAAATTGTACAACAACAAATAGATAATCCTGGTATTAATGTATTTACAGGCGAAAGTTTTGATGCTACTGATGATGATAGTTCCTTTGATTTTAGTTCAATGTTTTCTATTGATGAAGATGCTTTAACAAGTGCTTTCCAATTTGACGAGAGTGCTTTAAGTATTGATTTAAGTGGATTAAATAGTGTTATGACGCAAATGGATTTACCAGAATTAGACATGAGTGATATTATATCGCAATTAAATTTTGAAATGTCTAGTGATGATATGACAGAACTTATGAATGAACTTGTAGATGGTTATGCATCTTATGCAAACAATAGTGATTCTAATATTAATACTTTTTCTGAAGATTTTCAGAGTTATTTAAGTTCAACTGAAATTAATCAACAAATGCAACAATTAATTCAAAGTGCTATTAGTGAAAATGGTGAATTAACGATTACTAATGAGCAAATGGAAGAAATATTAAATCAATTAATGGCTGGTTATAGTGAATATGCTGCTGAAAATAACTTATCAGATACAACAGATTTAACATCTTATATCACTGATTACTTAAATTCTGATACAGCAAGTAATATTATTACAAACTATCTAACAAATTGGATGACTTCAAGTGGGTTAGAAGATCAAATAACTGCTATTATGACAAACTATATGTCATCAGTTATGTCTTCTATGAGTTCAAGTTTAGAACAACAATTGACATCTCAACTTTCTTCATTATCAACTAGTATGGCTGACGCTTTAAGTATTGACACAGATGCTTTTGCAAATGCTTTCCAAATGAATATGGACGAAGATGATATGACTGAGTTATTAACAACACTCATGACTTCTACAACTTCTACGTATGATAGTAATTTATCTACATTAGGATATGTTGATTATGATACACCTTCTGAAATAGATATTTATCCAATAGATTTTGAAAGCAAAGAAGAAGTTATTAATATCTTAGATGCTTATAATGATCGTATGGAAGCTAATGGAGATGAAGATAAGGTTATTTCTTATACAGATTTAGTTGGAACATTAATGACATCTGTTACTGATATTATTAATACATTAAGTTATGTATTGATGGCATTTGTGGCTATTTCATTAGTTGTTTCATCTATTATGATTGGTGTTATTACTTATATCAGTGTATTAGAGAGAAAGAAAGAAATTGGTATCTTACGTGCTATGGGAGCAAGCAAAAATAATATATCTCAAGTATTTAATGCAGAAACATTTATTATTGGTTTACTTGCTGGTATCTTAGGTATTGTTATTAGTTTATTACTATTGATACCTGGTAACTATATTATTCATACTGTTGCAGGCAATACAAGTGTTAATGCTCAACTTCCTGTGATGGGTGGAGTTGCATTAATTATATTAAGCACTATCTTAACATTGATAGGCGGCTTAATTCCTTCAAGACAAGCTGCTAATGAAGATCCTGTAACAGCTTTAAGAACTGAGTAAAAGAAACCGTAAATTTTACGGTTTTTTATTTTTTTGCAATAAAATAGTATGTTGTTGCATTAAATTAATGAAAAGAGATAAAACTCTTAAAAAAAATAAAATTTAATGCAATAATTTATTAATAAAATGCATTAAATAAGTAAAGAGGGAAAAAGATCGAGCTCAAATATCTTGCCACTCCCCAAAACGCAAAAACATTTTAGAGGAGGACAAAATCATGAAAAAATTAAAGGAAATGTTTGCAAAATTAAAATCAAATCGTTACTTTCAAATTGGAGCTATTGGATTAGCTGGTGTATTATTAGTATCATTATTAACATTTGTACCTAAAGTAGAACAAGTTGAAGCAGACGCAGAAAATACAAATACGACAACAGATGTTATGACAGTCGATGAAGTTAAAGATGTTGCATTGAAAGATGCTAATGTAACTGATGCAACGATGGAAGATGTTCAGTTAGATTATGATGATGGTGTACAAGTTTATGACGTAGATTTTACAAGTGATGGTATTGAATATGATTATGAAATCAATGCTCAAACTGGAGAAATAATTAAACGTGAAACAAAAGTAGTTGCAACAACTAATACGACAACTACTGATACAACATCATATACTATCACAAAAGACAAAGCAAAAACAATTGCTATGAATAATGCAGGTGTAACAAGCGTATCAAACTATACAATCAAAGAAGATACTGAAGATGGCGTAAAGGTTTATGAAATTGAATTCACAAGTGGAAATTACGAATATGACTACACAATCAGAATAAGTGATGGAAAGATCTTAGATGTTGATAAAGAAGCAGTCAAAACAACTAACAAAACAACTTCATCAACAACAACTTCTATCACAAAAGATAAAGCAAAAACAATTGCTATGAATAATGCAGGTGTAACAAGCGTATCAAACTATACAATCAAAGAAGATACTGAAGATGGCGTAAAGGTTTATGAAATTGAATTCACAAGTGGAAATTACGAATATGACTACACAATCAGAATAAGTGATGGAAAGATCTTAGATGTTGATAAAGAAGCAGTCAAAACAACTAACAAAACAACTTCATCAACAACAACTTCTATCACAAAAGACAAAGCAAAATCAATTGCCATGAATAATGCAAATGTAACAAGTGTATCAAACTATACAATTAAAGAAGATACTGAAGATGGTGTAAAGGTTTATGAAATTGAATTCACAAGTGGAAATTATGAATATGATTATACAATCAGAATGAGTGATGGAAAAATCCTAGATGTTGATAAAGATTATGTAGGAACAGTAACAATTTCAGCAGCAACTGCCAAAGCAAAAGCATTCGCACATGCAGGCGTTAGCGAAAGCCAAGCAACAAAAGTTGAAGTTGAATTAGATAAAGGTGTTTATGAAGTATCATTCAAATACAATGGTTATGAATATGAATATGAAATCAATGGTAGCAATGGATCAATCATTAACTATGAAAAGGAATTAGACTAAAAGGAGCAATTTGCTCCTTTTAATTTTTTTCATTATTCCATTTTTCATCTAAGAGTTTTAAATAATCATACATTTCTTCTTTTTTCCTTGGTATAAATCTGGTTACAAAACTTGGCTTATCTCTGTATTTAATATAAAAATAACCAAATATTGAAAATACAAAAGCACCAATAAAATTCACAATTAAATCTTCCATTGTATCAATCAACCCTATATCTAAGTAACCACCTAAGCCTAAATCTTCTCCATTAATGACAACACTAGTAATATTATTAATACTATGCACAATGTTTCTATTGGTTGGATCTAAAGTAACACTATTGATGGTATAAATAATGGTATCCTTTTGCATATCATGACCAAGTATATTATCAATACTAAATTCTACAATTTCCCACATAGCACCAATTGTCATTGAAAAACAAAATGCTACAATAGCTACAAATAAAGGCGATAAATGAAAATGTAGTCGTTCATCATTGTTTAAGATATCTACTAATGAAAAGCCAATGGCAGCTGCTAAAAATCCGTTCAGTGTATGAAGAATTGTATCCCAAAAAGGATAGATAGTATAAAATGATTGAAGCTCACCTAATATTTCGGCACAGAAAATAAACAATAATATAATAATTTCTAATGTTGTGGGTAACTCTATTTTAAATTGAACCTGTATAAAGCTAGGAACAATCAATAATATTAAAGTTAAAATACATAAAAAGACATTTTCAAAATTACGATTAAATATTTGCAATATCATTATGATGATAACTAATGTTCTTAGTAATAAATATACAGCAGCAGAAGCTTTATGCTGCCTTGATTCCATTTTAATAGCTTCATATATTAATTTTGCTTTTCTCATAAAATCACTCATTTCTTTTTTATTATCATATGCTAAATTCATTCAAATTACAATTAAATTGACAAAATTGTTAACTTCCTTTAATATGCTATTGGGGTGATATACATGAAAATACTATGTTATGGAGATTCTAATACTTACGGAATGAATCCGTTAGATGGTAGTCGTTATGACTATAATATAAGATGGACAGGCATGTTACAAAATATATTAGGAAATGGTTTTGAAATCATAGAAGAAGGACAAAATGGTCGTACAACGATTTATGATGATGAAAAACCTAATCGCAATGGTATGAAAGATCTTATTCCTTGTTTAAATAAGCATAAACCTATTGATATAGTTATATTGATGTTAGGAACAAATGATTTAAAAACACGTTTTCACGCAAGCAGTCAAGATATTGCCAATAATGTTAGTCAACTTGTTGATGTGATACAAAAAGAAACAAAAGCTCAAATTATATTGGTTTCGCCAATGGAAGTGACTGAAGGGATAGAAAATGGTGCATTTGGTGATTCTTTTGATGCTAGTGCTGTTGCACGCTCTCAAGAATTTTCTAAGTATTATCAAATAGTAGCACAAGAAAAAAACTGTATCTTTGTAGATGCAGCAAAGTGTTCTAAGCCTTCAAATATTGATCATTTGCATATGAGTGAAGAAGCTCATCAAAACCTTGCTAATGAATTAGCTAAAGTGATTATTTCGTTGTAATTTTCACAGCTTTTCCATAACTTTTATTTATAATAATGATGAGGTGAGACACTATGAAGAAATATCTTAAATTTGTAATATTTAGTCTAATACCTATTATATCTGTCATTGTTTATCATTATATTTATCAATATAGACAATCTAATGAAGCTATTTTGAATCCGTATTATTCAACAGAACTAGCAGTTTTATGTATTTATATTTATCATGCTTTAGTAGGATTGTTTATGGGAATATATTTAAAACAAAATTTTGATAAAAAGATATCGATGATTATAAATATTATATATATTATCTTATTTACTTCGGTTTTATTATATAGTTTAGGTCTCCATATTATTCCTCATAGTTTATATATATTATTTGGTTATGCTCAGAATTTAATGGCTGTATGGATTGGTATATTTATATGTAAAATGATAATGATATTAATGAATGATCTTCTTAAGAAGAATAATGGACCTATTATGTTTACTGTTTGCAGTGTTATGCCTATTTTGAGTGTAATTGTTTATGATCGTTTGAGATTTTTAATTAAGACATATGATTATGAATCATTAACATTGATTGATAATTTCTGTTTGGGCTGGGGTATTTATATTATATTTGGAATGATTATAGGATTATATTTATGTACATCTTATTCTAATAAGAAGTTACAATTGATAATTAATATTATATATGCACTGTTTTTTATAGCAACTAAATTGAATTTATACAATATTATGATATTTCCAACATATGTTTATCAACTGTCACTTAATGCATTGGAATTTGTAACAATATGGATTGGCATATTTATATGTAAGATTATATTTATAGTAAAGGGTGATTGACATGAAAAAGGCTTATAAAATTTGTATTGTAGTTATTGTATTGATTGCAGTATTGTTTGGAGGCTATCATTTAACCCATCAATCAGATATGAATGTTTTTGTTGATCAGGTTTATGAAGAGGATGATTATATTGTATTGGTATTGAATACAACTTCTAGTGGATTAAATTTTGATTCTTATAAGTTAAAAGAAGTATTAGAAGGTGAATATACATTAGAAGCGAATACAGTTTTATCAGGATTAGGTGGAAAGAGCTGGCCACAAGCTATTGTTGTAGAAAAGGCACAAAGTGTTACACTCACTGATGGCACAATTCTTTATGAAAAATAAAAAGGACTACTAAGTAGCCCTAATCAAATGTCACATATTCATTTTCAAGTGGAGGAACGACATTCAGTTCGTCCACTTTTAATATACAAAAATCACCATTAATTTCGGGATCATAATCTAAGTAAATCTTACCTTTAACCTTAATCCATTCATTAGGAACAAGCTTTTCACCTAAAGGATGTTCACAAACCATACCTACCAAAGAAGTATCCTGTTCACAACAAACCATAGCCATACGGCCCATTACAAAACAATTATCCAATTGTTTATCTAAACCTATAAACTTACCTTTAAGTGTAACTGTTTTGCCTTCATATCTTTCAGGATGATCCATTGTATCCATACAGAACAAACCAAAATCATGATCCAAAATATCTAACTCATCAGCATTAATATCAAATGGTAATTCATCATCACCTAATGTATTAATAGAACCATCTTCCATTTCATAAATAATCTGACATTGGGAATTAATAGCTTTAATATTATTACGTAAGAATGATTTCTTTGTATTTTCACTAATGCGATTAAAAATCAATAAATCTGTATGTAAAACATGTTGATACAACAATGAACGCATATTTTGAATATAAAGATTAAATGTTTGAGCATTAATCGTTGTCAGTACTTGAACTACTTCCCAATTATTAGGAAACTTCTGTGTAAGAAAATCATCTACATTATACATACCATTATATTCAACTAATACTTGTGTAGGCTGATATTTGTCATCCAATGATTCTAAATATTCAGTTGTCATTTCTAATGGACTATCAACATAAACCAAGTCACATTCCATTTGTTCAAAAGCTTCTTGCTTAAACTCAACTTCGCCTTCTTCACTTACAAGTAATAATGTCTTTTCATTCTCACAAAAATCAGTCCCTAATACCGTATCAGAAATAAATGAAGACTTACCACTATCTAAAAATCCTGTAAAAACATATACACGTGTAACCATTATTGAACTCCAAATAATTCTTTAACTTTATCTTCTAATAAATCTTTACCAATAACACAAAGTCTACCAGTATAATCTGCAGGACCTTCTCTTACTTCATATTCACCAGGTACCAAGTCAAAATGTAACCATTTCTTATCAGGTGTAGGTAAAATACCTTTAGATCTTAATATTTCACCATATTCATTGGAATTAGCTAAAGTATTCAAAATTTCTTTTAATTGATCTTCTGTATAAGTGTTGATTGTTTCAATACCTAAACTAGTAAAAATTTCATCTGCATCATGATGGTGATGATGATGCCCACAACCGCATTCGTGATCATGATCGTGATGATGGTGGTGTTCATGTTCATCATGGTCATGGTGATGTTCATGATGGTGCTCATGTTCGTCATGATCATGGTGGTGATGATGTTCATGTTCACTTTCAGCTTGTTCTTTTAATAAGATTTCTTTTAATGAATCTTTATTTTCAATAGCTTCTAAGATTGTATCACCAGTTAAATCATCCCAAGGTGTTGTAATAATATTAGCAGTTGTATTAAGTTCTTTGACAATATTAATAGCATCTTGAAGCTTTTCACTATCAACATCTTGAGTTCTACTTAAAATAACTGAAGAAGCATAAGCAATCTGGTTATTAAAGAATTCACCAAAATTCTTATGATAAACACGACATTTCTTAGCATCAATAATTGTTACAAAACTATTCAATACTAATTCATCATCATTAACATTTTCAACAGTTTTAATAACATCTGATAACTTTCCAACACCTGAAGGTTCAATCATAATACGATCAGGATGATATTCAGATACAACTTTCTTTAATGCTTCAGCAAAATCACCAACTAATGAACAACAGATACAACCTGAATTCATTTCAGTAATTTCAATACCAGCATCTTGTAAAAATGCACCATCAATACCAATTTCACCAAATTCATTTTCAATAAGGACAACTTGTTCTTGCCCTAAACTTTCTTTAATTAACTTTTTAATAAGTGTTGTTTTTCCAGCTCCTAAGAAGCCAGATATAATATCAACTTTACTCATAAGTATCTACCTTCTTTCATTTATTCCTATGTATTATATCATTCTTATTTTGATTTTCAAGAATTATGCCCTAATATCAATATAAATATTATTGATAAAAAGATTTGACATATCTTTTATTTCATAATATACTTAGCTTACTAAATGTTAGCAAGCTAACAATAGTGGCGTCTATATGATATAGTGGGGAATTGATACTAAATATAATCATATAGGAAGTGTTTTTATGAAGAAAGTTGGTATTATTGGTGGTATGGGATCATTAGCATCAGCTCATTTGTATGAATTAATTGTTAAGATGACGGATGCTAAAAATGATCAAGAGCAATTAGAGTTAGTTATTCATAATTATCCTGCAATATATGACAGGACAGATTATATTTTAGGTAAGAGTTTTGATAATCCTATTTACCAATTATTGGTTTCAGGTAATCATTTGATGCAACAAGGGTGCAATATTATAGGTATTCCTTGTGTAACTGCTCATTATTTTTATGATTTGTTAAAGATTCATTTGGATGTTGATATTATCAATGTGATAGATGAAACAGTTCAATATTTAAAAAGAAAACATATTTCTAAAGTAGGATTGATGGCTACAGATGGAACAATTCAAACAGGAATATTTCAAAGAAAATTAGAAAAGAATGATATTGATTTAGTTATTCCAGATGAGCTTAATCAAAGAAATGTGATGCATATGATTTATGATGATGTCAAGAGTGGAAATGATATTACAATATCAGCATTTAATGAAGCAACGACATATCTACAAAATAAGAATGCACAAGCGATTATATTAGGCTGTACAGATTTATCAATTGTAAAAAAAGAGTTGAATTTAGATTCTTATTATGTAGATTGTTTAGAAATATTAAGTTATGCCATTCTTACAAAATGTCATAAAGATATCAATTCTAATTATGCTTATTTAAATTAGAAGTAAAAGGGGGAGAGAAAATATGGAACCATTAAATTATATGTTGTTTAAGACACATCATGCGATACGTCATAAGAATAGGGAACAAATGGAAGTCTTTCATTTATCACCAGGACAACCTAAAGTTTTAAGCTATCTCAATAATCATCCTAATTGTAAATTAAAAGACATTGCATTAAACTGTGATATTGAAAATGCGACTGCTAGCAAAATGGTGAATGCTTTAGAAGAAAAAAAGCTGCTGAAACGTTCTGTTGATCCTAGTAATAAAAGAGCATATCAGTTGAATATTACAGAATTAGGATTACAATCTTTAGAAAAATGGAATAAGCATTGTTTGGAAATTGAAGAGATTGCTTTAGAAGGTTTTAGTGATGAGGAAAAAGATAGATTAGGGAACTATTTATCACGTATTTATACAAATTTAACGGGAAAAGAGATAGATTAGGGGGATTTTATGCTTAAGAGGTTATTACCATATGCTTTGAAATATAAGAAGTATTTTATTTTAGCGATTATATGTATTTTAACAGAAACAGTATTTGAGATGATTATTCCTTTTTTGATGGCTGATATGATTGATGTCGGTATTGCGACTGGTAATCAAACATATATGATAAGACAAGGAGTTATCATGATGTTATGTGCTGTTATTGCATTTATTTTAGGTCGATTATATGCAAGATTTACAGCAATAGCAGGACAAGGCTTTGGAGCTGAACTGAGAAAAGATGAATTTGCGAGAGTACAGAATTTTTCTTTTAAGAATATGGATCATTTTCAAACATCTTCACTTATTACTAGACTTACAAGTGATGTGACGATTATTCAAAATGCTATTTGTAATGGTATGCGTCCATTTATAAGAGCACCTTTTATGTTTTTGATGTGTTTGATTTTTTCATTAATGATTAATGTTAGATTATCTTTGATATTTATTATAGTTTCACCTATTTTAGCTATTGGCTTATTTCTCATTGTATCTCATGTAGGTCCATTATATAGACTTATGCAATCAAGTATTGATGAAGTCAATACAGTTGTACAGGAAAATCTCAATGCGATAAGAGTGGTGAAATCTTATGTTAAAGAAGGGTATGAAGAAGAAAAATTTGAAAAGATCAATGAGGAATTAAGACAACATAGTACGGATGCTTTTTCAACACAAGTACTCAATACACCTTTGTTTCAATATTGTATGTATACAACAATTGTGTGTATTTTATATTTTGGTGGGCAAATGATATTTAATGGAGAAATGCAAGTAGGTGAATTGACTGGCTTTTTAAGTTATGTTTTACAAATATTGAATTCTTTTATGTTATTGTCTAATGTGTTTTTAATGGTTACAAGATCTATCGCCAGCTGTGAAAGAATTTGTGAAGTCTTAGATGAAACATCAGATATCGTTGATACAAAATCTTCTCTTGTGATGAATCAAGGGAATATTACATTTGATCATGTTTATTTTAAGTATAAAGATAGTGCTCAAAATTATGTTTTAAGTGATATTACTTTGGATATTCCTAGTGGTTCCACAATTGGCATACTTGGAGGAACAGGTAGTGCAAAATCAAGTTTGGTACAATTGATTCCAAGATTATATGATGTTACAGAAGGATCTATAACAATTGATGGACATAATGTAAAAGATTATCCATTAACTTATTTAAGAGATAATATTAGTATGGTATTACAGAAAAATACATTGTTTAGTGGAACGGTTAAAGATAATTTGTTATGGGGTAATAAAAATGCGAGTGATGAAGATATAAAGTGGGCTTGCCATGTTTCATGTGTCGATGAATTTATTGATAGTTTTCCTAAAAAATATGATACAGATTTAGGACAAGGTGGTGTGAATGTTTCAGGTGGTCAAAAACAGAGATTGTGTATTGCGAGAGCCTTGCTTAAACATCCTAAAGTATTGATATTAGACGATTCTACAAATGCAGTTGATACTGCCACTGAAGCAAGTATTAGAGAGGGGTTGGATAGTTTAAAAGAAACAACAAAGATTATTATTGCTCAACGTGTTTCATCAGTAAGCCACGTAGATAAGATAGTGATATTGGATGATGGTCATATAGATGAAATTGGAACACATGAAGAATTATTAGAACATAATAAGATTTATCAGGATATCTATTATACACAATTGAAAGGAGCTGGATTATAATGGCTAAGAAAGTGAAACCTCAAAATATGAGTCAAACTTTGTTGTTTTTTAGAAAATATATTGGTCATCATAAATATGCTCTTACATCAATTGCACTATTGGTTATTTTAAGTACATGTATTAGTTTATGGGGTACTTATTCTATTAAGACAGTTGTCAATGATTATGTTTTAAGTGGTGATATAGAAGGCTTAATGTATTTTATTATGTTGATGGCAATTATATATTTTATTGGTGCTACGGCAACTGGTATTTATAAACAACTGATGAGTCGTACTGCTCAAAAGATTGTCAAAGAGATGCGCCAGGATTTGTTCAACAAAATGCAAACCTTACCAATACACTATTTTGATACGCGTACGCATGGAGAAATCATGACACACTTCACCAATGATTTAGATACTATTCAAGATGCTTTAAACAACTCATTTGATGTTGTTATTCAAAGTGCCATTACGATTGTTGGTACTATAATACTTATCTTTGTACTAAGTTGGCAATTATCTATTATTGTTTTAATGAGTATGATTTTAATGTATTTTGTCATTCAATATTTATCTAAAAGATCAAAAAAATATTTTAAAATTCAGCAAGATGCAATGGGACAATTGAATGGATTTGTAGAAGAAATGGTATCAGGGTTAAAAGTTGTGAAAGTCTTTAATCACGAAGATGAAAATATGATTCAATTTGATCAATATAATGAAGCTTTAAGACAAACTGGTACAGAAGCTGTTGCTGCTAGTGCTAATACAATTCCAGCAGTTGTGAGTATATCTTATTTTGCTTATGCTATTGTGACTATTGTTGGAGGCATTATGGCTTTAAATGGAATGATTGCATTAGGTAACTTATCATCATATTTGGTATTTGTCAGACAAACAGCTTTACCTATTAATCAATTTACTCAACAATTAAACTTCTTATTATCTGCTTTGGCAGGAGCTGAAAGAATCTTTGATATGATGGAAGAAGAGGCTGAAATCGATGAAGGTAATGTAACTCTTACTAAAGTCAAAGTATTAGAAGATGGCACACTTCAAGAAAGTGAAGAATATACGGGTCAATGGGCTTGGCGTCATCCCAGAGACGACAGTTCTATAGAACTTGTACCACTTAAAGGTGATGTCCGTTTTTATGATGTTGTGTTTGGCTATGAGGAAAATGTACCAATCTTAAAAGGTATTAATTTATTTGCGAAACCTGGACAAAAGATTGCTTTTGTAGGTAGTACAGGTGCAGGTAAAACCACGATTACGAATCTTATTAATCGTTTTTATGACATTGAAAGTGGATCAATCACTTATGATGGTATTGATATTAAACTCATCAAAAAAGATGATTTAAGAAAATCAATTTCAATAGTTTTACAAGATACCCATCTATTTACTGGAACAATTGCAGATAATATTCGTTATGGTAAGTTAGATGCATCGATGGATGAAGTCATAGAAGCTGCAAAACTTGCTAATGCACATAGTTTTATTGAACGTTTACCTGATGGTTATAATACTATGCTTACGAGTGATGGATCTAATTTATCTCAGGGGCAACGTCAATTATTAGCCATTGCAAGAGCTGCGATTGCCAATCCACCCGTTTTAATACTAGATGAAGCTACAAGTTCGATTGATACAAGAACTGAAAGGCTTATTGAGCAAGGTATGGATAGACTTATGGAAAATCGTACAGTATTTGTGATAGCTCATCGTTTGTCAACAGTTAGAAACAGTAATGCAATCATGGTATTGGATCATGGTCAAATTATTGAAAGAGGTAGCCACGATGAACTTATTGATTTAAAACAACGTTATTATCAATTATATACTGGTCAATTTGAATTAGAATAAAACTATATGCTAGACCATCTGATTCACTTGTCAAAAATATAAAAGCACAATTTGCTTT
>JAJQFG010000072.1 GCA_021201315.1 Erysipelotrichaceae bacterium | reverse complement strand
CAAAAGTCAAAAGACAATACTCTGCAAAAAGAGTCCCAGAAAATAAAACAAGATGAAAAATAGTAATTCTGAATTTATAAAATCTAAAATGAGAAAGGAATACTAAAAACTGTAATGAGTGCATACGAATCTTTTGATTCATTAATGCAATGATAACTTTTGACCCTATTTTGATGTAATAAATATCATTACAGACGAAAGCCGATTCCTTTCTCTTAATTACTATAACACATAAATTATTTATTTTAAAATATACCATTCAATAATTTATATATTTATAAACATTTCTTGAAATGATATAATTATTTCGAGGAGAAAATAAGGATGAAAGATGACAAAATAAAGATAGAACAGCGATTACAATATATGAAAGACTTCTATCTAAAAGCTGGTGAAATTATTGATAATCTGCCAAAGGAAATACCAGCTGAAACTAGAAATATGATTAAAAAGACTGTTCTAGGTGATAAAGATCTGAAACAATTAATGGATGGAATTGATGCACACAGACCACCAAGAATCTTTTTAATTGGTAGAACTGGCGTTGGTAAAAGCAGCTTAATTAATGCACTCTTTGGTACATATGTAGCTAAAGTTAGTGATACGACAAGCTGTACTAGAAATGCTGAAATATGTCACTATAAAGATGGTGATAGAGTATTAATGGATATTATGGATACCAGAGGTATTGCTGAATCAAATAATTTAGATGAAGATATTTCTGCTGAAAAAGAGCTTATTAATGATATTAATGAGTTTTCACCAGATGTAGCGATTATGATGCTAAACTGTACTCATCGTGATGATATTAGTTCTGATGTTGCATTCATGAAAAAAGTAGCCAAAAATTATTATAAGGTCAATAAAGTGAAACTACCTATAGTTGTAGTTGTTAATAAATGTGATGAAATGGCTCCTGCTAGAATTAAAAATCCATCGGAATACAATGAGTATAAAATATCAAAAATAAAGGAAATGGTTTATCATTATAAAAGCATAATAATGGAAAACAATCTATGGATAGACAATATTATAGCTGTATCTTCACTTATAGAATGGCAAACGCCTGATGGCATGGATATAAGTGTTGAAGATATTGAAAAACTGCCTCAATATGATAAAGATAATCTACAGATTGCTTTTGATGGCAGATATGGAATCGAGGAATTACTTGATATATTGGAGAAAGCCATCCCTAATTTAGAGGCGCAGATGGGATTAAGGATGGCTGCTAGATTGGATGAAGTTATTGATAGAATGGTTAATCATTTGATAACTATTTTCTCAGGAATATCTGCAACGGTTGCATTAACGCCTATTCCTGTATCTGACATATATATACTAATCATTTTACAAGCAATACTAGTATGTTTGATTGCTTCACTTAGTGGACGAGATATTTCTTTGGATACTGGCAAAGAATTTATTTTGAGCATGGGTGGTGTTGCAGGTGCTGGATATACTTTCAGATTCATAGCACAACAATCAACAAAACTTTTAAATGGATTATTTCCTGGTAGTGGTTCTGTTATAAGCTCTACTATTGCTTCTAGTGGAACAGCTGCTATTGGTAAAGCTGCCTTTTCATACTATATTGAAGGCAATACAATTGATGAATCAAAACTTTTGTTTAATAAATTAAGTAAGAATTTATCAACAAAATGAAATAGTAACTGTTATTCATAGCAAGTACAAAGCATCGTATTTAGAAATACGGTGCTTTTTTGTTGCCATGAAAAGACAACAAATATTCTTAAAGCATGTTCGCTATGAAAGGAAGTGAAATAAATATTGAATATGATTTAAGAATAAAAATTATATAGAAAAGGAGAAAATAATTTATGGATGATATTTATTCAATGTTAAACAAGGAAAATCCTAAGGCTAACGATATTAATAAACGTATGTCAAAGGAAGAGTATGCTAAGATGATGAGTGAAAACAGAAAAAGACTTTATGATATGTCAGATGTACAGGTAAAGAAGATTGCCAATGATCCTTCTATGTATCTTAATTATCTAAAGATGCTGGCCAATACTGATTATACAGTATTCAATACCTTGCTCGTTATGGCACAGAATTCTGATGCTACAATGTTAAAGGATGCTGCCCACTGGAGAGAAACTAATAACTATGTCAATAAAGGTGAAAAAGGCATTCAGATTATGGAGCCTAAAGGCGAGTATACAAAAAGAGATGGTTCAACTGGAGTTAATTATGCTATTAAATATGTATTTGATGTATCTCAGGTCAATGGTGATGTAGAACCACATCAAAATATGAGAACTGGTGATATTCTTCATGCCCTTACCTATGGTGATATACCAGTCAAGCAGTCTGATATGAAATCCAATTATTCAGTTTATTATTCATCAGATGATAAGACTATCTATTACTGCAAGAATCTTACTAGAGATGAACTTCTTAATGGTTTCATTAGAGAAAGATGCTACGGTGAATTTGAAAAGCAGTATGGAAAAATCAATAGAAACAGAGATGGCTTTATTGTTGAAAGTTCTGCCTATATTTTATGTTCTAAGTTAGGTGTAGAAAATAATGGTCAAAGCATTGCCAATGAATCAGTTGTCTATTTCAGTGGCATGGATGCCAAGGAAATGAAGCATAACCTTACTGAAATCAAAACTCTAGCGGATGATGTTAATAAGCAAATGGAAAGAGCCCTGTATAAAAGACAGGAAAAAGATAAAAAGAAAAATCAGGAGGTCAGATAGTTTATGAAGGAAGCCATTGTAACTATTAAGGTCACTGATGTTGAAAGAAGAATTATTATCAAGGCTTTGACTGATTTAAGAGATGAACAGATAAGAAAACATAAGAGCTATGATTTTATTGAGGACATCATCAACAAGTCGGCTATGGCCACAACTTCAAAGGAAAGATATCGATATGAGGAAAGATAATGATAAGTCTGAAATCATTATCTTCATTGTATTAGTTATACCAGTCATATGGCTTGCACTTATTATGGCACCATATATCAACAAGGGATTGTTTAATGCATTAGGTGATATAACTGAAGCATTGAATCATCCTTTTTCTATCACTATATGTAATGATACACCAAGGATGATATTTATATGTCTTGTTATCTATCTGTGCTGCATTATCATTTATTTTTCAAGCAAAAAGAACTACAGACGGCAGGAGGAATATGGTTCAGCCAGATGGGCCAGTCCTTCAGCTGTAAATAGAAAATACGCTGATAAAGATTTCTTTCAAAACAAGATTTTAAGTCAAAAGGTATGCATTGGTCTTGATGGAAAAAAGCATAGAAGAAATCTAAATACAATTGTTATTGGTGGAAGTGGTGCAGGAAAGACAAGGTTTTATGGAAAGCCTAGTCTTATGCAGTGCAATACAAGCTTTGTTGTCCTCGGTCCGAAGGGCGAGCTGCTAAGAGATACCGGATATCTTCTAGAGAAGAATGGTTACGTTATAAAAGTGGTTGACCTTATCTATATGGATAAAAGCCACTGCTATAATCCTTTTGCCTATATTCATGATGACAAGGATGTTTTAAAGCTTATTACAAATCTTATTAGAAATACAACGCCTAAGGGCAGTCAGTCCAGTGATCCCTTCTGGGAAAAATCGGAAACTGCACTTTTAGAAGCTTTGTGTCTGTATTTATTGCATGAGGCACCAGAGGATGAACAGAACTTCACCATGGTCATGGAAATGATTGCAGCAGCTGATGTTCGTGAGGATGATGAATCATATCAGAGCCCGCTTGATCAATTGTTTGAAAAGCTAGAGTATTTTAAACCTGATAGTCTAGCTTTAAAGCAGTATAAGATTTATAAACAGGCAGCAGGCAAGACTGCAAAATCAATACTTATAAGCGTTGGTGTTAGACTTGCAGCATTTAATCTTGACAGTATTGCTGCTTTGACCTCAACTGATGAACTTGAACTTGATAAGGTTGGTGAACGCAAGACAGCTATTTTTGCAGTCATACCGGATAATGATTCAACGTTTAACTTTTTAATAGGTATGCTTTATACACAGCTGTTTCAGATGCTTTACTATCAGGCTGATATTGTCCATGATGGTGAACTTCCAGTACCTGTGCATTTTCTAATGGATGAGTTTGCCAATGTTGCCCTTCCTGATGAGTTTGACAAGCTATTATCTACAATGCGTTCAAGACGGATATTTGTATCCATCATTATCCAGAATCTTGCACAGATTAAAGCATTGTACAAGGATGCTTGGGAAAGCATTGTTGGAAACTGTGACAGTCTTTATTATCTAGGTGGCAATGAACAAAGTACCCACAAGTTTATGAGTGAATATTTTGGCAAGGAAACAGTAGATACAAATACCTATGGAAAGTCAACTGGACATAGCGGCAATTATTCAACCAACTATCAGCAGGCAAGCCGTGAACTATTGACACCTGATGAAGTAAGGCTTCTTGATAATGATTATGCACTTTTGTTTATCAGAGGTGAAAGGCCAATACTTGATAGAAAGTATAACATCTTAAAGCATCCCAATGTGAAATATACTCGGGATGGTGATGCTAAACCATATAAACATGGTGAAACAAGACATAACATTGATGACTGGGGAAATATTATGCTAAGCGATTACGAATATGAATTATACAGTGATGAGGATACGGAAGAATATTTCAGTAATCTTGAAAAAGGAAAAAGAAATAATAACCATTAAAATCACTATTATTTTAATTCCTTTTAAAATACATTTACTGTATACTATATCTATAACAAGTCATTCAAAGATTTGTGGAGGTGTTTAAATGGATTATTATTATGTTGTATCCTCCAAGGATAATAGTGCTGATCAATTGTTGCATATGCTTTGGGGGTTTCGCGATTTTAGAATTACAGGAGTAAAGTATAGTGCTATCAATAACACAATTGATGTTCTATTTGAATATGATAACAGACAACTATATGTTTTACTTCAATTCCAGGGTCATGTACACTTTTATGTTGAATGCGTTGATTTTGAAGATGACTGGGTATATGATGCTACCTTACATGAATACAAAAATAACCAGCTACGATGGATTAAATGCGAGGTTGATGAATCAGAATATAACAAGACTGTTGAAGGCGTTACCTATTTTCAAGGTAATACAATTAAATGGGCTATTGTAAATAAAGATGGTAATACCCTTCCAGTACCTGATGATTTATTACATCAACGAATAATATACTATAACTATGAAACAAAACAGTATGAAGAGGAGTATCATGATTTTACCGTTACACTTGCTTAAATACTAGTACAGTATGAATAATTTTAATTAAGAGTGATAGTCACTCTTTTTTGTTTTAAATTAAAAGTACAATGGAGATTTAAATGATTTCTAAAATAAAAAAATAAATGGAGGATGAGAAATTATGATAAAGGATTTTATGAAACTGTCCAGAAAAGGAAAATTAATGTTTTTATTGTTTACTCTAGGAGTAATGGTTTATAGCTTTGGTATTATGCCTGTATTTGCAGAAGATGATCCATTAGAAGTTGTGAATAATCTATCAGATTTTATATTCAGTCTTATTAGAGCTATTGGAATGATTCTCCTAGGTTTTGGCATTGTTCAGGTTGGTTTGAGCTTAAAAAGCCATGATGCTTCACAAAGGGCCAATGGCATTATGACTGTGGCTGGAGGGATTATCATTACATTCGCAAAGGAAATATTAACGCTTATTACAGGATAATTAGGAGGTGATGAACATTGGATGGAGTGATTGATAATCTCACCAATGCCATTAATACATGGAATGATAAATTAGCCGAAATATGGTCACTACTGACTGAATCACCTCAAGATTTTAAGGGTGGCAATATATGGAATGTTATTGTAAGCATACATGGAGGACTAGAGGCTATAGGCCTTGCCCTTCTTGTACTGTTCTTTGTGGTAGGAATGGTTAGAACATGTACAAATCTATCGGAAATTAAAAGACCAGAACAGGCAGTAAAGCTGTTTCTTCGCTTTGCAATAGCAAGAGGAATGGTTGTCTATGGAATGGATATTATGCTTGCAATATTTGATATTGTTCAGGGTATTCTATCAAAGATTATATCAACTGTAGGCGTAGGAAGTGCAAGTTCGACAACATTGCCTCAGGAACTTATTGATGCCGTCAATGACTGTGGTTTTATGGAAAGCATACCAGTATGGGCAGTAACGCTTCTAGGTGGCATATTTATAACTATTATGTCATTTGTACTTATACTTACAGTATATGGGCGATTCTTTAAAATATATATGTATACTGCTATTTCACCTATACCCTTATCAGCCAGTGCAAGCGAAGGTACACAGTCCATTGCTGTTTCATTTATTAAATCTTATATAGGTGTGTGCATGGAAGGTGCTATTATTGTACTATCGTGTGTTATCTATTCAGCTTACCTAGGTTCTGCACCATATGTTGATCCTTCAGCCAGTGCAATAACTATGGTCTGGACTTATATTGGCGAAGTGTTGTTCAACATGCTTGTTTTGGTGGGTACTGTGAAGATGTCAGACCATATAGTTAAGGATATGATGGGACTTTAATATCAAATGAAAGGAAATGATTAAATATGGAAGTAAAAATTAATAAGGAAATTCGGGAGTACACAGAAAGCCTGTTTATGGGATTAACCATAAGACAGTGCTTTTTTTCTGTACTGGCATGTGCAACTGCTGTTATGCTTTATTTTTTATGCATTGATACCTTGGGTACAGAGCTGACCAGCTGGATATGCATGATAGCAGCAGTTCCCTTTGCAGCTCTAGGTTTTATTAGATATCAGGGAATGACAGCGGAGCAGATTGCATTAAATGCTGTAAGGTCATTATTGCTAATGTATACAGATTTAATATATCAGCCATACAATTTCTATTATGAGATGATGAAGGAAAAACATAAACGAGAGGAGCGTGAGAAAAAGCATGATAAAAAGTTACGAAAGATTAAAAAGGCAAAACAAGGATAAGTTTAGTGTCCCTAAAAGTGCTCAGGATATCATTGATATAGATACCATCTACAGAGATGGTATCTTTTGTTCTGACAATAAGTATTCAAAAAGCTATAGGTTTAAGGATATAAATTACTCTATTGCCTCAAAAGAGGAAAAAGTCGGCATGTTCCTTAACTACAGTGAGCTTCTTAATTCACTTGATAGTTCAGTTATTACCAAGATTACCATCAACAACCATAAGATTAATCTCAAGGAGTTCAAGGAACAGATACTTATTCCAATGAGGAATGACCATCTTGATAAATACCGAAAGGAATACAATGACATGCTGCTGGAAAAAGTGGATGGTGCTGATGGCATGACCCAGGAAAAGTATATAACGATTACAGCATTCAAGAGTTCCATTGATGAGGCAAGAAACTTCTTTTCACGTACAACAGTAGAACTGTCTTCACACTTTGCCAAGCTTGGTTCCGAGCTTGAAGAGCTTGATGCGATTGAACGTCTGAAAATACTTCACGATTTCTATCGAAATGGTGAAGAGGAATATTTCCAGTTTGACTTAAATGAATCCATGAGGAAAGGACATCACTTTAAGGATGCTATTTGTCCTCATCATCCAGTATTTCACAACAAATACTTTGAGCTTGGTGATAAATATGGCCGAGTCCTTTATCTATCCGATTATGCAAGATATATCAAGGACAGCTTTATAGCTGAACTATGTTCACTTAACAAGAATCTTATGTATTCAATGGATGTTATTACTGTTCCTACTGATGAAGCAGTAAGAGAAGTTGAAAACAGGCTTTTGGGTGTTGAAACCAATATCACCAACTGGCAAAGGAGGCAGAACGCCAACAACAACTTCAGTGCAGCTATCCCCTATGATATGGAGGCACAGAGAAAAGAAAGCAAGGAATTTTTGGATGATCTGACTGTAAGGGACCAAAGAATGATGCTAGGATGCATGACAATTGTACATTTAGCTGATTCAAAGGAGGAACTTGATAATGATACAGAGGTACTGATGTCTATCGCTAGAAAATATATGTGTGAACTGACACCACTCTATTTTGCAAGCCGTCAGCTTGATGGATTATCTTCAGTACTTCCAATTGGTACAAATAAGCTAGGCATTGTTAGAACATTATTGACTGAAAGCCTTGCAGTATTTATACCATTCAGGGCACAGGAAATCGTAGATAAAGGTGGTATTTGGTATGGGCAGAATGCTATTACAAATAATCTTATATTGTTGAACAAGTCAAAACTGTTGAATCCTAATGCATTTCATCTAGGTGTGCCAGGTTCAGGAAAATCGTTTCTTACAAAGGAGCAGATTATTCTATTGGCTTTAGCTACTGATGATGACATCATCATATGTGATCCTGAGGCTGAATATACATCGCTTGTACAGGAATTAGGTGGTGAAGTTATATCTATTGCAGCAGGAAGTCGCAATCATATCAATGCCATGGATATGAATGAAGGATATGGTGACAGTGGCAACCCTGTTGGTGATAAGAGCCAGTTTGTTATGTCACTGTTTGAGCAGCTTGATAGAGATGGTATCAAGCCGATTGATCGAAGCATTATTGACAGATGCGTTATGCTTGTCTATCAGGACAGCTATTATTCAAATGAAAAGCCAACACTTATGACATTAAGAAGAAAACTGCTGGAACAGCCAGAAATGGAAGCCAGAAGTCTTGCATTAAAGCTTGAGCTGTTTACTGATGGTTCACTTGATGTCTTTGCACATAAAACAAACGTCAATACAAACAGCCGTATTATTTCCTATGATATTTTTAAGCTTGGAAAGCAGTTAAAGACTATAGGGTTACTGATTATTACAGATGCCATGATTAACCGAGTCAATGACAACTGGAAGAAAGGCAAAAGGACACATATCATCATTGATGAGTTTCATATCGTCTTTTCCAACGAGGAAAGTGCAAGCTTCTTTAATTCAGCATGGAGGCAGTTTAGAAAGCGTGATGGCTATCCAATCGGCATAACACAAAATGTTGAATACCTTTTGGACAGTGTACAGGCTAGTACTATGCTTTCCAACAGTGAATGTGTTGTTATGCTCAATCAGGCCTACCAGGATAGAGAGAAACTTGCAACATTATTAAATATCAGTGATGAGCAGCTAAGTTATATTACCAATGCTCAGCCTGGATGTGGATTGATTAAATATGGTGGAAATCTTGTACCATTTATTAACAGATTTCCAAAGAATACTGAACTGTATCGTCTGATGACAACCAAACCGGATGATAGAAAATAAGATAAAGGAGTAAAAAGAATATGGAAAAACAGTTACCAGTTATTAAGGAAGAACCTGTTGTAATGGAATATATGGATATGCTTTTTAAAAATGATAAAAAGAAGGAATTTGAAAATACACAGGAACTGCTTGATTATATTTCATCAATGGAAAAGCAGTTTGAAGAGGTTGTGAATGAGCTTCATGATGTCAAGCAGATGCTTTCGGAGATGCAAAATCCTACTTTAAGGATGAGAATGTCAGATACCATTGATAAGACACAGATGGCTGTTGATGATGGTATTTCTAGGCTTAATAATGTTAAGACTAATCTGATATCATCAATGATGGAATGCCTTGAATCAGTTAAGCAAAAAGGTAATGAAGGTGTTGTAAAGACTATCAATCTTCTGCACTTTAAGGACGCATTAAATGGCATTGGAAAGGTATTGGCATATGGTGCTGAAAAGACTTCAAATGCTATTGTAACCTTTGATAATATTTCTATGGAAGCTCGTAATGCAAAGCTTCATATTGGAAATATAGGCAGAGTCATTATGGGAAAGGCACCTAAGGAAGCAGATCCTTATATGCTGTCTGATAAGAAGAACAAAATCCAAAGTGGTTTAAGAATTATCTATAATCGACTTGATGGTATTTATTTTAAAACCTGTGACATGGTTAAGAAACTCAAGAATTTTGAGAAATCATCAGTGAAGAAGGATATCAAAAACTTCAAGGAAAACAGTAATAAGAATACCAATGAGAAGATAAAGCATAAAACTGAACAGTTACGATAGTATTATTATGGGACAATCATCTTAAATGATTGTCCCTTTTATATTTTTATCATGAAAAAAGGCCTGTAGAACGAATCGAAAAATAAAAATACGTACAGGAGTATGTTTCGATTCCATACAGAGCCACTATATTTGATTGAAAATGTAAGCTAATAGCATACAAATTGAAAGAAGGTCAATATGAACAAAACTATAAAAACAAAAGAATCAGTACGTAACATAAAGACTGTTAATAGAAGGAATAATCTTAGGCATTATATCAGAAGAAAAGAAATCTCAAAGCTCAAGGTAAACACTACTGCAGTTAATAATGAAGATGCTACAAATAACAGAAACATTAATCCAGATATCAAAGCTGTAAATGATGTTATAAATGCTGAAAAGAATATCGCTGTTGAATCAGCATTTAAAACCAAACAGGTAATTGTTAAAAACAAAATAAAAAATCAGTCTGCAATGACTGATGCAAAATATGAAGATGAAACTATTATTACAAATGAAAATTATACGAATGATAATCAAGGTCATGATTATACTGATACAAAGATTTATGAAAAGAATACATCTGATAAAGATAAAATAGAATATCAAAGAAATTATTCCAATACTGATAAACCAAGCTATAAAAAGGTAATGAAATATGATGAAATCACCGATACAGATTTAATAACTGATGAAAATATAACCAATATCAATATTATTAAACAGAAACCCTATAACTTCACATCAAATAGTAGAAGTTATACCAACACTGAATCATCATCTCTAAATGAAATCATGCATAGATATTCTATCAGTAAATATCAGAAAAAGCTTAAGGAACAAAAATTAAGTATCAATAATAATCAAATCATCAATGACTCTTCACCATACATTTTTAATAAAACCATTACCTATGTCAAAAAGACTGCAACCAATTCAACCAATCTGTTTACATTGGGTACTGGTCTTATCATTCTTGTTGTTATGGCATTGTTTATTGGTACTTTTTCTTCACTTTCTAGTGATTCAGGCACTGATACCTCAACACTTAATTTAAGTGAAGAAGTTATTGCATATACTCCAATTATACAGATATATGCTATAGAATATGGTATTGAAGATTATATACCATTAATACAGGCTGTCATGATGCAAGAATCTGGTGGTCAAGGTGATGATCCTATGCAGTCTTCAGGATGTGGATACAATACCTTGTATGCTGATGGCATAACTGATGCAGAGTATTCGATAGATTGTGGAGTTCATTATTTATCAGACTGTATAGCAAAAGCAGAAGTTGAAAGCACTACTGATATGGAACATATCAAGCTTGCACTTCAGGGATATAACTTTGGCAGTGGCTATATTACATGGGCTGTTACTAACTTCGGTGGCTATACATCTTCAAATGCCAAGGTATATTCAGACCAGAAGAAAAGTGAGCTTAATACATCAATCTATGGTGATGTTGATTATGTGGAGCATGTTTTAAGGTATTATCATATTGGTGGAAACCTTGTAGAAGTAGCAGCAACACAGATTGGAAATACAGGCAATGTTTACTGGACATGGTATGGATTTTCATCACGAGTTGAATGGTGTGCTATCTTTGTGAGCTGGTGTGCCAATGAAAGTGGTGAATTGAATATTACTGTACCAAAGTTTTCAAGTGTTGAGGATGGAATATCATGGTATAAAAGTAATAACAAGTGGAAAGATAGCAGTTATACACCTAATGCTGGTGATTTGATATTCTTTGATTGGAATAGCGATGGTGACCCTGATCACGTTGGAATAGTCGAAAAAGTTGAAAATGGTTATATTTACACTATTGAGGGCAATTCAAGTGATGAGGTTAAGGAGAAAAAATATTCCACTGATTATAAAAGAATATATGGGTATGGAATTGTCCAATAAATATGTATGGATATTGTTTTAAACGAAAGGAAATGTTATAATTTCCACTGTTAATAGGAGGTAAATATGAATAGAAAAGAACTTATTAATAAAATATCTGATAAAGAAAATATTACAAAAAAAGAAGCAGAATTATATGTTAATGTAGTATTTGATGCTATAACTGATGCATTTGTTGAAGGAGAGAATGTACTAATTTCAGGATTTGGAACTTTCCAGTTTAAAGATAGACCACCTCGTAAAGGTGTTAGCCCTAGTACAGGAGAATATATAACTATTCCTGCTTCAAAGACAGTATCATTTAAACCTAGCAATAAATTAAAAGATAAATTAAAAAGCTAACTTTAATGTTAGCTTTCTGTATATTATATATCTTTAGCAATTAAGAAGGCTGACCAAATGGCATCCATGACATTGGTTGGCTTTTTAGCATCACCGATAAGATATACGTGTTCATCTTTAATTTCATCATATAGTTTTTGATCACTCTTATAACCTACTGAAACAATTAAATGATCAACAGGAATTTCATGTTTTACTGGCATACCATCTCCACCTATTAAGAATGGTCTAGGAGCACGATTGGCTACGTTAGGATAATTCTTAACAGTTTCCATGACAATAGCTTTGCCATCTTTAACATCGGTAACTGTAGCATTTTTAATGACATTGACTTTATAATAGTCTAATAAATCCATTAACATATTGTAATTAGCAGCTGAAAGTCCCATAACATTTAAGATTGTTTCTGATTTTTCAACAATAGTTACTTTTTTACCAGCTTTTGCTTGCTGATAAGCAATTTCGCAACCTGTCAAACCACCACCAATAACAATAACATTATCACCAGTATCAGGATTTTCTAATAATTCTTCGATAGCATAATGTACTTGTTCATCTTTAGCACCTGGGATTTCAATATGGTTTTCACTCGCTCCAGTAGCAACAAAGATTTCATCGTATCCTTCACACATGTCTTTTGTTACTTCACTGTTCAAATGAATATCGATATTCAAATCTTTCATTTGTTTTTCATACCATTTTAATAATCTCTTATCATCTTCCTTAAAGTCAGGTGCAGCTGCAGCAACAAAGACACCGCCTAATTGATTAGTCTTTTCATATAAATGAACATGATGCCCTCTTAAAGCAGATACTCTGGCAGCTTCCATACCACCTAATCCACCACCAACAACTAATATTTCTTTAACATTATTAGCTTTGGTAATTGCATAATCTTTTTCATGACCACATGTAGGATTAACAGCACAACTAATATCCTGTCCCATAAAAATTCGGCCTAAACATCCTTGATGACAGCCAATACATGGACGAATATCATCTTCTCTACCTTCAAAGAACTTATGGCCTAATTCTGGATCGGCTAATAATGGTCTGCCCATACCCATCATATCAACTTCACCCTTACCAATTACCTCATTTGCTAATTGTGGATCATCGAATTTACCTGCTAAGATAACTGGAATATCAACAACTTTCTTGATTTCCTTAACATCTTCTAAATTACATGCTTTAGGCATATAAACAGGCGGATGAGGCCAATACCATGAATCATAATTACCATTATCACAATCCAATGCATCATATCCAGCATCTTGTAACATTTTAGCTACAATCTTGCTCTCTTCCATATCTCTACCAAATTCTTCAAATTCTTCACCTGGAAGAGCACCACGATTTAAAGCTTTAACCTTGCTTACAACACTGTATCTTACTAATACAGGAAAATCTTTGCCACATTTTTCTTTAATTGCCTTAACAATTTCAACAGGGAAACGTAAACGATTTTCCAAACTACCACCATATTTATCTGTTCTATGATTATAATTTGACATTGTAAATTGATCAAGAAGATACCCTTCATGTACTGCATGAATCTCTACTGCATCAGCTCCAGCTGCTTTGGCATAAGAAGCTGCATTTGCAAATCCATCAACGTAAGTTTGAATATCTTCAGTCTTTAATTCTGGATGAGTCAAAGTAGGATCCCAAACATTAGGAATATCTGCACTTACTGATGGATCTTCAACTCCATTAGTAACATTAGTAACAGCTGTCGCACGGCCTGATAATGCTGTAAATTGAACACATAATTTGCTACCATATTGATGAACACCATCAGCCAAATATTTCATGGATTCAATGTAAGTTTCAGGTGAATTATTAGGATTAATAGCTGGTCCAATGATAGGAATAACTCCAGTCACAATCATACCTGTACCACCTTTAGCTCTTTCAATATAGTAATCAGCACCTGCTTTAGTATAGCTACCATCTTTTATGTTCGCTAAACGTGGTGAAAATACACCCATTGGCATCATCGCTATTCTATTTGGTACAATCATACTACCAATTTGAATAGGTTCAAATAAATTAGGATACTTGTTCGTCATATATACTCCTCCTTTAAACCGAACAATGTTCTGTATCTTCATGATAACACTTTCACATAACGATGTCAATTATAAATAATTGACAAAAAATTCTTTTGATGATAAGGTTTAAAAGGTGATAGTATGACAAAACAAGAACAATATGATAAAACTCATTTAAAAATTTTTAAACAGGCATATCAGCTTTTTCAGGAAAAAAGCTATGAACAAGTAACTATTAGGGATATATGTCGAAAATGTGACCTATCAATAGGTGCTTTTTATCATCACTATTCATCTAAAGAAGCCATTATTTCAGAAGGGTATAAACAATTTGATCAAATGTTGGAGGAAATATTAAAAAATAAAACGTTTTCCTCATCTAAAGAAGAAATATTATATTTATTAGAATTAGAAATAAGTACTACTGAAAAAGAAGGATGGCAATTTACTTTAACTTATTTTAAAAATCAGATGGATGCAAAAGAAAAATATATATTAGATGAAAATCTAAATTTAAAACAGATATAATAGCCTACTTGAAAAACAGAATAACCACATCAGT
>JAJQFG010000038.1 GCA_021201315.1 Erysipelotrichaceae bacterium | reverse complement strand
ACTATGAAAATACTCTTTTTTATTTAATTGTCCTTGACAAGGGGTACACTTTATATTCCTCTTATCTTTTTTATAACGTATATTATTAATCCGATAATAACACCAATAATTCCCCATAATGGTGATTGATCTAAGCCATCCATATCTCTTCCTCCATATGTAATGATTATAATCTATACATATGGAATTTTTGTGAAAATAATTAATTATCCCATCCATATTCACCATAATATATATGATCCAAATAATTATTGAATGACCATAATCGATCATCTATTAAATTATCTGGTAAATTATTTAAAGGAAACCATTGAAGTTCTTCACATTTATTTGGTTCATTGATTGTAGGTGTTCCTTCATAATGTGTTACTAGAAAATAAGTATCATAATATATTGTACCAAATACTTTATCTTTTCTATGTGTCATAGTCATAAATTTTAAATTTTTTTCTAGTATATCAATATTTAATTCTTCCTTGAATTCACGTACCATTGCCGTTGTAAGCTTTTCTAAATCTTCTACATGGCCTGTTGCAGCAAAGTCATAATAACCATCTCTATATCCTGTGTTTTGTCTTTTTTGAAGTAACATTTGATTATCTTGTATAATGACACCAAATACTGCTGATGGTGTCATAAATCTATCTTTATTCATATTTATTCATCCTTTCAATATTCATTGTAACATAAAGAACATAAAAATAAAGTGTCCATCTTGCTGACACTTCTTACTTTTCATATGTGCAACCAAACTTGAATAGTACAATCATTAAATAATGATGTATTGGGTATTTATAATTTTACTTTACATTTTACATACTACTTTAGTCACTACTTATTTTTTAATAATATCTTCTTTTATAAGAATGCCAATAAGTATTATGAATTCATTTTTCAAATCACCAACAATGTTGGTGAAATGTGCTTCTAATAAATATTATAAATTTTTTTCATGTCAAATGATTTTTCAATACTATATTTTCTTATTAATATATTTAACTAATCCTCTCATATAATTTTCGTTCAGGGTCGTTCACAAATTATAAAATTTCTATAATCTTATGCTGTTCACCACTTGTTCTTTAATAATAGTTATTTTTAATTTAGTCTTACTTGGAACAATGATATATATGAAATCATATATATCTTTATTCGACCACAGTCTCTTCGATTTCAATTATTTCCTCAATTTTATATACACGTGCCCTTTTAGATTCTTCAATTTCTAACATAATATTATATGTTGCGTAACCAATCACTAATAATATAGCTGTTGTTACAATAACAATACATCTCTTAATAATTTTTTTATTGTTCAATTTTTTAACAACTCATCATTATCAGCAAATCCAAAATAATTTACAATAACTTCATTAGGACTCCCAATTTCCCTAACAAATACTTCATAAGTCATATCAGGATTATCATTGAGTATTTCTAATCCTTGTTGTTTTAAATTGTTTAATAGCTCCTTTTCACTCTTTCCATATGTAGGTAAATTCTTTTTAACCTCTTTACAATATTTATCAACAATACTACTCATTATTATCTTCCCCTTTCTTAACAATAGAATCAATAGCTTTGACCAAATCATGATAATCTTTAACTATCGACTGATAATATGTTTTTCCACTCTCTTCTATATGATAATAAACTCTAGCTTTAGTACCAATATATTGTTCATAACTAGAAATATATTTATTATCTAATAATTCATGTAAAGTTGGATATAATGTACCTACTTTAGGAACAATAAGATTGTTTGATTCTTTCGATATAATCTTCGTCATTTCATATCCATAACAATCCTTTTCCATCAATAAACTTAGTATTAGTAAATCTAATTTAAATAAAAAATTTGTATTTTTTGACATAAAGCACCTCACAAAATTTATTATAAATAACTTTATTATATATTTCAATATATATTGAAATATATAATAAAATCTGTATGCAGCCACTTTCATTATTTTAAATTGGTTTTTAAGTTAATATAAAAGCGTATATGTTTTAATAAACACATACGCTTTATTAATGATTTATAAAATTAAAATTATATTGATACAATCAAGTTTTTTTGAATAAAAGTGTGTACCAAAGTGTGTACCTGGTGTACCTTTTTATACATAAATTATATTGATATAATCAATATTTTTTAATCAAAGCAGATACTAAAGTGTATATTTGACGTCTTTTCAAAGTATAAAATAAGTTGATTTAATCAACATATTTTACTTTTTAACTTTCATTTGAGGGAACAATATAACTTCTTGAATAGATTCTTGTCCTGTTAACAACATCACAAGTCTATCAATTCCCATACCCATACCACCTGTTGGAGGTAAGCCATATTCCAATGCTTCAACATAATCAATATCCATCTCGTTTAGTTCATATACAAAATATACACTTTTATAAACTATTATGTATCTTTTTAGATTGCTAAAATTAAAACTTTTTCTTTAGTAATTCATAAATATTTATAAAATGCATCCAATAGTGCAGCCACTACATAAAATGAATTGGATATTTTTTACTTTACTTGCCAACTTACTTTACAATTTAGTTCCTACTTTAGTCATTACTTTACTTACTACTTTACTTACTACTTTACTTACTACTTTACTTACTACTTTACTTACTACTCGTAATCTTTGTTGAGAATAGCCATCTTTTATAGTAGTTGTCAACAAGTATTATTTATTTGTTTTTTTATTTTATTCTTAATCATAAATCATGTAATTTATCTATAACATTTTTACTTTCAGTTAGTGCAGCATATTTAAACAGTTCTTCCATTTCAAGTTGATTGCCACTAATAAACTGATAAATAATATCTTTTTCATTTACAACTTCTATATTTATATGGTCTTGGTTTAACAATATATCAATCAACTGCAAATATTTATAATTTTTATCAGTTATTTCAATTTTAGGTTTTCTAATAATAACTCCTAAATTTTTGTTATAGTAATCGTTTTTATTTGAACATTCATTAGTGATTATTAGTAGTGTTCTAGGAACTTGAGTTGTTAGTCCTAATCTGTTAAATAATGCTGCACCAGCATAATATCCTTTATAACCTTGATTATCTTTTATATATTTCTTTTCAATAACCTTATTAACATTTAACTTTTTATCACCAAATAATCCCATTGTTGGCTTATAATAGACTCCCTTTTGATATTGAACAATTTTATTATCATGCACCAACCTATTTAAATATACATTGATAGTATGAATATCAATAATACCCTGAAAGTACTCTTTGATTTCTTCAAAGAAAATAGGTTCATCAAAAGGACAATTATCTATATAATCAACTATCATTTCATTATAATTCACAAGATTGCCTCTTATGTCACAAGACTTTTACTAAAAACTATACAAAATACTTCTTCTCTAAACTTTCAAAAACAGAAATAGCATCCTTTGGTTCATTTCCGTTTAATACATCCTGTTCAGACTCAAAAATCGCTTGATCAACTTGATTTATTTTATCTAATGTATCATAAAATTCATTACTCATTATAACAATATCGCCCCTTATTTAAACAATTATATATTATAAAATCGTCGACAGTGTTGACGATTTCTTGCTTTGAATTTCGCCAACACTGTTGGCGAAATTTGCTTATAATAAATACTATAAAGATTTTTTCCTACTGATTTAGAATATAGTCTTCCATATTTATCTCTAATTTTCCTAGTTGTTTTTCAATACTATATTTACCTATTATATATAACCAATCCTCTCTAATAATTTTCGTTCACGGTCGTTCACATTTTTAAGCCTTTTTATTCACCAAGAAAAAAAATATCAGCTTATTATCAATATTTTTTTAGATATTATATTGAAATTTTCGTTCACGGTCGTTCACAAATCATAAAATTTATATATTTCTAGGCATTTAAATCATTATAATCTCATACTTAATTTTCCCATTTATTTTTAATTATAACTTACTTACCACTTTACTAACTACTTTACTTACTACTTAACCTACTACCTATTCAGCATTTTGATCATTAATCTTTTGATAGTAGCCACCTTTTCTAGGAGTACCAATAAATTCTATTAAATCACTTTTTTTCAATTTAGAAATAGCATTACTAACTGCTTTTTCTTTTAAGCCACTCATTTCACTAATAGCTGGTGCTCTTAATCCTGGATTTTTAACTATTGTCTCAAATACAATTCTTTGATTATTTGGTAACGTAGATAAATCAAATAAAACGATTGTATTAGAACCATTAGTTTTATCATCTTTATCCTTATATTCTTTATATTCTTCATTAATATACATAATGACTTGTGTATAGTCATCATAATCATTATCTGGATAAAATACAGGTGCAGGATTGCCGTTTTCTGCTAAAGCATCTTTTGCTCTTCTAATACCTGATCCATAAGATTCTATAAGATGTAATGCATAAAACATATCTTTAATTTGTGGATTTAAGTATGTTCTTATATCAAAAGTTGTTTTCTCATTTAAATCCTTAATAGTTAGTGGTGGTAATGGTCTATTATGGTTGGTAAATGAAATACGATCAGGATAAATATATATACCTGCATAATTTGGATCATCATAGTTTTTGTGGACGATCATATTTGTTGAAAACTCATTCCAAGCAATATCAGGCCAGTTTTTAACAATACGATGATAAATATTTCCACTTTCTCGAATTGTATATGAACGACCAATTGAACCTTTGAAAAAATCTCTTACTTGTTGTGCTTGTACCCAAATAGGCCCATCAAATTTTAAAGATTCCATGCGAGATGTACCATCATCACTTTCCATGATAATTTCTACATGCGCCCCAGGTATAAAATCTTCTGGTCTGTCGGCAAACATAAGCAAAGCAAAATTCTTTACTCTATCTTTATTATATTCATCTTCTCCGACAAGTTTCAAAGCTCTAGCCATTTCTTCTTTAGGTAATTTTTTTATGTCTTCAGCTGCTCCTGTTTTGACAAGATATTCGCTCATATGATTATAATTCAAATCTTCAATTGTTGCTCTATCATGAAAATCATCACAAAAAGAATAACCAGCAAATTTTCTTAATAACTCAAATTCTTGTCTAGTTGAAGGCAAAACAGTATCACGATTTATACGTATATAACGTCCACCTTTAGGTAAACCTGTTGCTCGTGCTCCTTTGTCAGTAACTTCTGTTAATCTCATACTAGGCTCTACTATCACCACCATATACCATCTATCATCTATTTTATCAAAAACAAAATGGCATGTAGGTGTAGGTTGAACATGCTTAAATAAAGCTCTTACATGATTCTCTGCAGCTTCCAACTGACCTTCATCCAACCCTAGTATAGGTCTTTGTGGAATAGCTTTTATGTTGTTTTCAGTATTATTTACTTCTTCAACACCAATAAAAAGATAACCATAATTTCTATTCATATAATTATTCGCAAAAGCACATAAAGTCTTTAAAATCTTATCGCTTTGTTTATATGATTTCTTATATTCAACATAATCACATTCAACACTATTATTTTCAATAATATAGTGTGCATTTTCTTGTAAATCTTTTATGTTCATAGATATCATCTCCTCTTATTATTATATATAATAAAACATCGTTTTATCTTAGTTAAAATCATTCAAATATTATTCTTATTATCCGCCTATTTTATGTTCTTCAACAATCTCACATTTAATACTATCAAATAATACATAGTAAACAGGTGTCTTAACCTTATTAGTATTAAACTTTTTAACTGAATTATACGCATTTAATTCTTCTTCATCATTATAATCAAATAATATATTTATTGCTTTATAATCCTTATCAATAGAAACCATCACCATGAATATCATAGTATAATAGTTAAATGCATCGAAAGGCTCCTTAAAACCATATTGATCTAATTTGTATTTGCTCATTATATCAACCAAAACCAAATAATTTGAATCCTTCTTTTTAGCAATCTCACCTACAAATTGATGATCTCCAAAATCATGAACATGTAACGTGTGAAATGAATTTACAATATTCCACCCATGAATATACATATAAGCCAAATATCTTAAAGCCATTTCACTAACACGTTTTATGTAAGGATCATTTGTAGCAGTTTCACCATATAAAATAAGCTTCATAACTTCTACTTCATTTTTACCAGTAAATTTGGACAAGGCTTTTAAGACCTTGGAACTTGGTAGCCTGGTAGCACCACTTTCAATTTTCTTAATTGCATCAACACTGATTCCTAATTTATTTGCAAACTCTGCTTGAGTCATATAATTTTGTAAACGTAGTACTTTCATATATCTACTAAAATACATAATAGCCTCCTCTAATAAATAAAAGTGTAAAATAATCCATATTTATATTGCATATTATTACACCTTGTGTTATAGTATATCCAAGGTGTAATAATTTTCCGTTATGTTCATGAAATTATTATACCTTAATTCGGAGGTGAAGTAAATGAAATATATATGAATATTAAACGAAAAGACTATCTAGTCCATCGCCAAACTTCTTAGATAGTCAACCACGAAAAGAGACATATTTTTATAATACTCTTTCACAGAGATTATAACAAACTTTATGTCTCCTTTCAAACTATATTTTAGAAAGGAGCTTTTTATATGCTAAGTCAAACAGAATTACTCAATAAAACATATTCAGCTGAGAACAATTATTTATTTGGTGGTTTATTAAGACCAGGTTTATATGTTTTAGCTGGAACAAGCAAAGTAGGTAAATCAATTATAGCGACTACTATTGCGAATGCTGTTGCTAAAGGGGAGGATTTTCTTGGGCAGGTAATGCTGCAAGGCAAGGTTCTCTATTTTGATAATGATAACTATGATTATGAGGCAAAAGGAAGACTTGTTGCTTTGAATCTATTAGAGAATGATGATATTTTTTATGAATTTGATAAATCTAAATCTATTGATGATATTAAATATGTTCTTTATGGCATCAAAGATATTAAGAATTATCGATTGGTTATTATTGATTCATATATTGGATTAGAAGAAGTTACTAGTAGTGATGATTCTTATCAAGATTTATATCCAATTATTAAAGAGTTACGAGATTATATTGTTAAAAAGAATTTAGTGGGTATTATTATTCATCATACTAAAAAAGGAAAAGAGAGAATGGATCAGGATAACCTATTAGGTTCTAGAGCTTTATCTGGTGCTACTACTGGAACATTGTTGTTATCGGTACGTAATGAATTTGATAGACACGGTGAATTAAAACTCATTTTGAGAAATAAGAAAACTGTTTTTAAAATCAAGAAAGATGAGAATGATATTAATTGGTTATTAGATGATGATGAATCAGAAACAACAGAGGTAATACCTAAGAATATTCTTTTTCTTATCAACACAGTTGTCTGTGAACAAAATCATAAGCTTATAGGTACTTGCCAGGAGCTTGTTCAAAAAACACGTATGGAGCTTAATCCTAATTTCCTTTACAAATATCTTAAAGCCAATAAGAAATATCTTGATGAAAACAATGTGACCTTTGATAGAGATAGAAAAAAAGGTCAAAGAATAATTATTATTGAATATCATGATGACAGTGTGACAGATGAATCTGGTGCGTAAATCAAGTGTCAACTGTCAAAGAACTTTGAAAACAAAATAATGCCAAAAATTAGAGACCAAATTTGGTCTAGCAAGTTATACCAAAATGCTACGCTTTTGGAAACTTGCTCTGCCGAGGGCTTGATGATGGAGGACAACTATGGCTCACGTTGACAAATACAACCGTAATAATATAACTGGTTTAGTCATTCATTATGAACGTAGAGAAGGTTGTGAGTTATCGAATAAAGAAATTGATAAAACAAGAACACATCTCAATTATAATCTTGCTGCTCAAATCCAACCTTTAAAACCAGAAAAATATATTTCCAAAAGATTAGATGAAGTCAAACACATTAATCGTAAAGATATTATTGTCATGGCTGATTGGATAGTCACTTTACCCAAAGATGTATTAGATCATGATAAAGATAAGTTCTTTGAACATGTGTTTCAATTTATGAAAGAAGAATATGGTGAAAAGAATATTGTGAGTGCCTGGGTGCATAATGATGAAACAACACCTCATGTCCATGTGGGATTTATGCCTGTTATAGATGATGAAGGTATTGAAAGATTAAATTGTAAGAAGCTCATAACAAAAACATATCTTAAGACCTTTCACAATCGTTTGTCATATTATCTAGAAAACAAGTTAGGTTATAAATGTGAAATTCTAAATGGTGCGACTGTTAATGGCAATAGAACTATCAAAGAATTAAAGAATCAGGAAGATATTTGTTTAAGCAAAGCTAAACAAAATATCATGGATAGTATAGCTGTATCCAAAGAACTCGCTAAAGATGCAGAGAATATTGAGTTTAATGGTTCATTTATATCAAAGATGAAATCACTACCTAAGGCTAATAAAGCTATTGAAGATTTAACAAAATCAAATAAGGACTTATCATTAGATAATTATCGATTGATAAAAGTGATTGATGTCCAAAAGAAAGAATTAGATATGTATCGTGAAATGCCTTTAGCTAAACAACTAAAGAAAAAAGACGAAACAATTAATAATCTCTATTCATCTATCAATAACTTGCATAATGATATTGATAATCAGGAATTTAAATATATGAAACTACAAAAAGAAAATAAACAGCTTTATAAGAAACAAGATGAATTAATTAGTGATAATAAAATCTATAAGTTATTCATTGATACATTCAATTTAGGAAATATATTTAAACAATTTAAATCACATTTAATTTATAACAATTTTTCATTAAAAATAGGACAACTTAAAGATCTATGTACTAGTATCATTAAATCTGTTACTTCACTATTCAATATATATAATAAAAAAGATGATCAAGGAATTATTCACATTGGTACAAAAAATAATAAACAAAAATACAGATAGGAGGGTTTATATGACCGAATTAAAAATGCTTACAAGAGAAGATGTCGCTGAATTATTTCATTCACATGTTAATACTATTTCAATGTTAAGAGAAATTGGTGTTCTTGAAGGTATAAAGATTGGTAAGAGCTATATGTTTCCTGCTTCTATTATTGTTCAATTTGAAAATGATTATTTAGGTTTAGATTGCAGCAATAAGGAAAAAGCTTTAGAAAGCAAACGTATTGTTGATGCTAAAAAGAATGCTATAGCTAAAGGAAGTGAGCATTCATGAGCGTTAAGAAAGAGGAAAATGGTACTTGGACAGCTACTGGGAGATATCCAAAGGGTCCAGATGGAAAAGTAAGAAGTTATAAACGTAGAGGTTTTTCAACCAAGAAAGAAGCTAAAGAGGCTGAAAGAAAGCTATTAGAAGAGTTTAAGGGTGTTGCTAGTACACATATGACAATCAACGAATTAATTGATGAATATCATAAAGATGCACCTATTCTCTATAAAGAATCAACTTTAAAAGGATACTATCGCATTGAAAGAACATTCATTATTCCTCAACTAGGAACCAAATATATTGATAAGCTTACGACTATGGATATTCAAAGATGGATAAATACTATCTATGAAAATGGCCATGATGGCAAGAAATACAGTGATGAAACAATCAAAAGTATTCTTTTGCATCTTTCAGGCTTATTAACCTATGCCCTTAAACATGACTGGCTTATTAAAAACCCATGCAGCAATGTAGATAGACCTAGAAATCCTAATAAGAAATCTAATGAATTATCTAGTAAAGATAATTATTGGGAGATTGATGAATATAATGAGTTTATGGAAACAGTTGAAGATGGAGAAAGATATGATATATATGAATTCTGTTTCTATACTGGTTTAAGAATCGGTGAATTTTGCGCCTTACAATGGAAACATGTTGAGTTAGAAAACAAAACCATTACTATTGAACAGTCACTTAGTTCCATCACTTCAAAGATCACATCACCTAAAACTGATAATTCATATCGTACCATTACAGTTCCTAATAAAATAATGGATAAGCTACAATTAAAGTATAGCTATGTTAGTCAGATTAGAAACTTTAATGATGAATGGTATGTCTATAAAGATGAAACCTATATTTCAGTAGGAACATTACGCAGATGGTTTAATGAAGATGTTAGAAAAGCTGGTGTTAAGATCATTACATTTCATGGCTTAAGACATTCACATGCTTCTTATTTACTATCTAATCCTATGATTTCAGAACAATTAATTGCTGATAGACTTGGACATACAGTTGCTGTATTAAGAAAAACATATGCACATGTTTATAAGAAACATAGAAAATATCTGGATGATTTTATTTCTAATCTATAAGCAAAGGAACACCTGTTAGGTGTTCCTTGTTTTATGATTAAATCAGATTTTATCATACCTTATACAAGCATTTTAAACAATGAATTAATAACTAACGAAGTAAGTATTAAAAAATTGTGATTCTTATCATTATCAAATCTAAATATAAAAATATTTGTTATCATCAATATAAAGCTATAGTAGAAAATATAATATGTCAAATGATTATAAAACACTCTTTGAATTAAACATTGTATAACTACCAAAACTGTAAAAGATAACAATATTTTTTTGATAATATACATAATATATTTCTTATTAGACAACCTAATAATCATTTGATCTTCAATTTTATAAAGATATAAAAATGAATCCAATATATACAAAATATCCAATATTGTTATTCCTAATCCCATAACTAAGCTAAAAAAATTAGAATCAATCTTATATATACTACTTATATATGTGTTTTCATCATAAAATCTATATACAAGATAACATCTCATTATGTTGGTTAATATGATATACTTATTCTTTTTCAAATAATATTCCATCATTAAAAACATATTCCTTATTGAATTTTATTCCATCTAATTTTTCATGAGAACATATAATTATCGTTTTGCCTTCATCATGCAAACTTGAAATCATATTATAAAATTGGATAACACTTTCCTCATCCATTCCTCTTGTTGGCTCATCTAAATAAATTATTTTTTGATTTTCCATAATGGATTGAATAAATCCAGCCTTTTGTCTCATGCCGATACTATATTTTTTCATTGGCATTTTATTATACAAATCTAAATTCAACTGATGACACAATTCCAGAACACTTTCTAAATAAAAAGAATTTTTTAAATTATAAAGGAATTTTAAATTATATAATAGATTTTCATCTTCGATAAAACAAGGATTTTCTATTACTGCTCCAATTTCATTTTGATATTTATCATAAATCACAGTACCACAATCAGGTTTCATTAAACCACATGCTATTTTTAATAATGTCGATTTCCCACAACCATTTGGACCAGTAATTCTTATGATATCTCCTTCATCAACAGTGAATGATATATCCTTTAATACAACCATTCCACCCTTAAAACTCTTGCTTATATTCTTAAATTCTATCATTTTATCCTCCTACCTATATATCAATGACATTATGCTCAATTGTAATATAACATTTAATACAAAAGGAATAATAAGAAATATCAATGATATTGTTTTATTTTCTATAAAAATTGATATTAACATAAAAATTTCAAACATAAGAAATATTAAAAACCAAAGAATAATATATATCAAATAAAGTTGAATATTTAAAAAATTATTATGATATATAAGTAATGGTATTCCATAAACAACGATTACTATTATTAAAACCTCAATTACTATATAAGTTAACAATTTAATAATTAATTTTTCCTGATTAATCCTTAACAATATATTGTAAATAGAATTTTTTATACATCTATTTCTTCTTGAAATCATTGCTAATATTATGAAATGAACAGTGAATTGAAAAAGATTTGTACAAGCTACATATTCATCAGTATAATAAAGTGAATTATTCGAAACTATATACACATAACTATATACAAAACTAATAATCAAAAATATAGTTATTGGACTGTATATAAATTTCCTGCTCCAGAAATCAGCCATCTCATCCTATCTCCAATTTTTTCCTTGTATATATGTAATCAACTATCGATATTAACCCATATATTATAAATGATGTCACAACAGCAACATATGGATAATTTGCAGCTACTCCTGGTTCTATTAATGTTGAAGTCATTAAACCAACTGCAAAGCTTTGTCCTATAAGTTCTATACCTATGATTGAATCAATAATATTACTAAATAGCGAACTTACAGAGCTTGCAATTATAAACGATATGAAAAGAATAATAATAGGTGACACAATAAAAACATAAATATTATTGATATATATACTTAAAGAATATAGAAAAATATTAAATAAAGAAGTGCCTAAACAAGATAATACTATAAAAATTAATAAATTAATTGTTTGATCATATACAAAATAACAATAATCACCATATTCAGCTACTAATGGACTTTGAAAATATAAACAGTCAAATATCAACAGCAAGCCATGCAAAACAATCATATAAAAAATAGTATGCAGAAATATCTGCTTTATATTTAAAAACAGATATTTCTTAAAGCTCATCCTTATCATGCACACTTGATGAAATTGATAATAATATTCTTTATATTTATCTAAAACAATCGCAATGGCACATAAAACCATTGTAAGTATTAAAAATAAACCTTCTGTCCCATGATCCCACAGTGTAAAATATTTTTCAAATATACTCTTATAATTATAAAAATAGAAATTTGAACTATTGTACACAAAACAAAAAACACCAAAGCTAAAATTAACTATTATACATAAAATAAAGGATAATCTTTTATGCATACTAATTCTCCGCAGAAAATTGCCCTCTAATTACAGTCCCTGCTGAAGGTTCTAAACTACTACTTCTTACCTTTGCTTTCATTGTCTTTGTATTAATATCAACATAGTTAGTTGTATAATAAATTCTTCTTTCATCATCTTTACTCTTAGATAATGAATTTTCTTTTGTGACAGCAGTGCTCGTATCATTAGTAGTTACAAATACACAATACTTATTACACGTTGAATTATCATTAGTAGTCAATCTAAAATATCCATAACTACACGTCTTAGATTTTTTCTTAGAATTAGTAGAAATAGTATATGCTCCAAAACTCTTAATTTTAAATGTTTCAGCAGCAGTATAACTTTTAGCAAGTACGGAGCCACTTAATCCTAAAAACAGTGCTAAACTAACCATAAAACCACAAATTAATTTTTTCATTTTTCTCTCCTTTCAATTACTCGTTTAATAACAAACAAATAATTATGTAGCTTAATATAACATTAAGTAAAATATAAAATCTACAAGTATACATTTGCAACTATATACTGTAATTACAAGAACATTGATAGCTATCTATAATTAATTATATAATGTTTTTCGATATATTTCAATATTTATTTTATTTTTCGATATATAATTATATTTGAAAAGGTATTTTATCTTTACAAGTAATTAATAACCATCCAAACATCGAAAATACCATTTGTAAAATAGATAATAATACCTTCTTAGAAAGTTTAAAAATATAATATACTATTAACTTAAACTACCTGATGCACTACACTTCAACTTAATCGTTACACTTTGTGTTTCAACAACCACACCCAACATGTATCTTTTGGCAGTAGCTGTTGCAGTTGCAGTACTTCCTGATTTAGATGCTGAAGAATCCGTTATTTTCCAATTCGAATTAACTACACTAGTTGTAACTGATGATTTTGTACATGTACAAGTGCTTCCATCATATTTAAAAGTTCCAGATACCTTTACGGTAAACAACACATTACCATCTGAATCTTTATATTTTCTTACTTTTGATCCTGTTTTTGTTGTTGTTGAATAGTAATTAGATTCAGTTATTTGAGTTTCTACTATCATTCCATTATCAAGATATTCAATTGTAACTCCAAAATCTTTAGCCATTACTGGCGTTGATATTGACAATAACATAAACATTGTACTTAATAAAATAGCTATAATTTTTTTCATAATATCCTCCTAATTTTCCTCAATAATCTCTTCAATTTCATATACACGTGCTCTTTTAGATTCTTCAATTTCCAACATAATATTATATACTGCATAACCTGCAATCAATAAAACTATTATCGTAACAATAATAATACATCTCTTAATAAGTTTTTTATTGTTCAATTTTTTAACAACTCATCATTATCAGCAAATCCAAAGTAATTTACAATAACTTCATTAGGACTCCCAATTTCCCTAACAAATGCTTCATAAGTTATATCAGGATTATCATTGAGTATTTCTAATCCTTGTTGTTTTAAATTGTTTAATAGCTCCTTTTCACTCTTTCCATATGTAGGTAAATTCTTTTTAACCTCTTTACAATATTTATCAACAATACTACTCATTATTATCTTCCCCTTTCTTAACAATAGAATCAATAGCTTTGACCAAATCATGATAATCTTTAACTATCGACTGATAATATGTTTTTCCACTCTCTTCTATATGATAATAAACTCTAGCTTTAGTACCAATATATTGTTCATAACTAGAAATATATTTATTATCTAATAATTCATGTAAAGTTGGATATAATGTACCTACTTTAGGAACAATAAGATTGTTTGATTCTTTCGATATAATCTTCGTCATTTCATATCCATAACAATCCTTTTCCATCAATAAACTTAGTATTAGTAAATCTAATTTAAATAAAAAATTTGTATTCTTTGACATAAGACACCTCACAAAAGTTATTATAATTAATTTTATTTGTTTTTTCAATATATATTGAAATATATAATAAAATCTATATGCGGCCACCTTATGAAAAATGCAGCCAATGTGTCCAAAAACACTTAAAAACATGTAAAAACTCACAAAAATATTGCACTTTCTAGCCAAAATGCAGCCACTTTGCAGCCAGTTTCAAAAAATACGCATTTGCAGCCACTTTCATTATTTTAAATATGATAGTAATTAAATATAAAAGCGTATATGTTTTAATCAACACATACGCTTAAATAATACTATAAAATTTCAGTGTGTACCAAAGTGTGTACCTGGTGTACCTTCATACATAAAATACATTGATTTAATCAATATATTTTACTTTTTAACTTTCATTTGAGGGAACAATATAACTTCTTGAATAGATTCTTGTCCTGTTAACAACATCACAAGTCTATCAATTCCCATTCCCATACCACCTGTTGGAGGTAAACCATATTCCAATGCTTCAACATAGTCAATATCCATCTCATTGGCTTCATCATTTCCAAGTTCTTTTTCTTTTAATTGATTCGCAAATCTTTCATACTGATCAATAGGATCATTTAATTCAGTAAAGGCATTTGCATATTCATTGCCGCAAATGAATAATTCAAATCTTTGTACAAAACGAGGATCATTTGGATCTTTCTTAGCTAATGGTGATATTTCTAATGGATGGCCATAAACAAATGTTGGTTCAACAATTGTTTCTTCTACATACTTTTCAAAGAATGCATTGATAATATGACCATATTGGAAATGTGGTTCAATTTCAATTTCATGTTGAGTTGCTAACTCTTTTGCTTCTTCAAAACTCATATCAGTAGTAAAATCAATACCAGTCTTTTCTTTAATAGCTTCACACATAGAAATACGTTTAAAACCAGGTGCTAAGGATAAATGATGTCCCTTATAATCCAATTCATAAGAGCCAGTCACTTCCATAGCTGCATTAGATACAATACCCTCTGTTAAATCCATCATACCTTCTAGATCACTAAATGCTTTATAAACTTCAATTGTTGTAAATTCAGGATTATGCGTTCTATCCATACCTTCGTTTCTAAATAAACGACCAATTTCATAAACTGCATCCATACCACCAACAATCAATCTCTTCAATGATAATTCAGTCGCAATTCTTAAATAATAATCCATATCCAATGTATTATGATGTGTTACGAATGGTCTAGCAGCAGCACCACCTAAAATAGGATTTAAAACTGGTGTTTCTACTTCTACATAACCTAAATTATCTAAGTAATGTTGAATCGAACGAATAATCTTTGGTCTTGTAAAAGCAATCTTTCTAGATTCTTCATTCATAATTAAATCAACATGTCTTCTTCTATATCTCTCTTCAATATCACTCAAACCATGATACTTTTCAGGTAATGGTCTTAAAGCTTTTGTAAGATGTGTATAAGTTGTTACTCTAATAGATAATTCACCAGTATTAGTCACAAAAACAGTACCTTCAGCACCAACAATATCACCAATATCACTCTTAATCAAAACATCATAGTTATCTTCACCAATAACATCTTTTCTTACATATAACTGAATCTGACCTTCTTTATCTTGAATATGCATAAAACATACTTTACCCTTACGTCTTTTGGTCATAATTCTACCAGCTACTTTTACTAGGATTGCTAATTCTTCTAATTCATCATGAGTCTTACCAGCATATTTTTCTTTAATACTCATTGAATAATCTGTTACATCAAATCGTTGTCCATAAGGATCAATACCCTTTTCCTTTAAAAACTCTAATTTCTCTCTTCTAACCTTTTCCTGATCACTTAATTGTCTTTCTTCCATTTTTCTTCCTCCTAACAATATAAAAACTCTCACCCACAAGGGACGAGAGTATCGTGTTACCACCCTAATTCACTTATACATTACTATATAAGCCTCATTAACTCCTAACAGAGTCTTGCCTGTAACGCGGCACACGTTATTTTATCACTCACGATCCAAAATACAGCTCCTAGTCTTTATTCATTATCACTATTATCATTCATTTTCACCAAACAGAACTCTCTACTCATACATCATGATAATTACTCATCTATTCATCGCTTTTCGTGTGTATTATATAAATAAATATGCTTATTGTCAATGGGAAAATTGTGGTTCTTCCATCAAATATTCATATTTATCAATGTTGGCTTGAGTATCTACTTTTGCATAATCATAATGACATTCTTCTAATTGATCAATGATATAAAATATAGGATTTTTACTCAAAGATTCCATAAATGCATCTATTTCAATACAATATTGAATGAGTTTCGCTTGAACAAGTTGAAAAGAGGTTTTTTCTTGAGGAAATCCATCTCTTAATCCCTCTGCTATAGCTTCTTCTACTGGTTTCATATTCATAAACAAACCAAACAATTGATTCACTTGATAATCATCTAAACCATCATAGTATTGATTAAGATTTAATTGTAATCTCATAATAGTCTCCTAAAAATCAATGGAAAAATAATAGTAATAATCATCACTATAATCTTCATATTCTTCAGTGAAATATATATTACCATCATAATATTCATAGTCATCATCTTCTTCAACAAGTTGTTTACGATAAACATTAATCATATCATAAAGATTACCACATTCTATATAATCATCTATGGTATCTATCATATCTTTATTAATTGTTAAATCACCTGATTGAATACTACTTTCTAAATATCCAGATGTCACAAAACTTGTTTCATATAATGCGCCATCTACATATGTTTCACCTATTTGATACATTGTATAATCATCATCATAAGCATAAACAGTAAAAGAAACATACGACTCTGAACCAACATAATCATAATCATCAATATCTTCCAAACCTAAATCTTCAAAAAAAGCTATCGTCGCTTCTTTTCTTTGCAAAATACCATCATACTCATAACCTTCATTAATAGCCTCTACAATGGCAGAACCTGTATAAGTAACATCATCTTCAAATAAAGTTTCAAAAATATCACCTATTACATAGGAAGCATTACTTACAAGCCCTACTACAAGACCACACAACAAGCCAATAATCCATAAACCAACAACAACTTTAACAATCAATTGTATAATATTCCCTTTTTCAAAACTTGATTTTGGATTAATCACTGTTTTTCTTTGTGGTTTCACCTGTGATTTTGGTTTATTTTGAATATGTCCATGATCATAAGCACTTCTATCAAATGTATTCACATGCCCATCATCCCACTTATAACCACAATTAGGACATTCATGAACTCCAGGCATTATCTTATAGCCACATACATCACAACGCATAATATCGACTCCCCTTTTCTCCATTATACATGATTTTATATCAATTAACTATCTTATTTCACACAAAAAGCAAGCCTAAGCTTGCTCATCTTTAAACAATGCACGTCCAATTCTTACAATCGTTGCACCTTCTTCTAAAGCCACCTTATAATCTTGAGACATACCCATTGATAATTCTTTCAATGGATAATTTGGATATTCCTTTTTTAATTCATCCAATAATGCTTTCGTCTTTTTAAAATATACTCTTGTAGCTTCTACTTCAATATTAGGAGCCATCATCATTAATCCATCTACAACAATATGTGGACAAGTTAAAATCAAATCCATAGCTTCCCTTACTTGATTTTTATCAAATCCTTGTTTACTTTCTTCATCCGCAATATTTACTTCCAATAATACATGAGAAACCAAATCATGTTTAGCTGCTTGCTTTTCTATTTCCTTGATAAGTTTTATAGTATTCACTGAATGAATCAACTCTACTTTATCAATAATATACTTCACCTTATTACTTTGTAGAGTACCTATAAAATGCCAATGTCCTTTACCATGATATAACTCATACTTATCCAAAAATGCTTGTACTCTATTTTCACCATAATACATACAACCACAAGCTTCTAGATTTTCTATTTCTTTTTCATCTACATATTTTGTAGCAGCTACCAGCTTTGCTGGTTTTACTTCTTCTAATATATTTTTAACTGCTGTTTCATTAACTATCATTCTATCACCTTCTTGACTATTATACATTTTTATCACCACAAAGGAAACAAAAGTATTCATTTTTTTAGATATTTGTCTTATAATCAAATTATGAAAAGGGTGATACAATGAATGAATTAATAGAAAGATATTTAAGTGCTGTATGTTCTTATTTTGTCGCAAGGAAGAAGAATAGAATCTATCATGAATTAAAAGAAGATATTGATGAATCTTTGGATCAATATGATAGTATCGAAGATTTAATAGTGAGTTATGGTCATCCTAGAAGTATGGCTTTACAATATGGATATCGACCTTTTATAGGGCATCGTTTTAATCCTAAAATTGTTAATAGAATTGAAAAATATCTATTTATTATTTCTTCTATCTATTTATTTATATGTTCTATTTTTTATTTAGATCAATTTAACTGTTTACCAATAACACAATATCGAGAAATAGCAACTACCCATTCATGGATATTGACACATCCGATTGTTATAATATTTGCATTAGGTATCATATCAATGATTGCAATAATCATATTGGATATGAGACATGGTGTTTGCCAAGAGGTTGACTATAATTTAGAAAAGGAAAATTTAAATAAACTTCCTAGTTCTTCTTTATATCCTAATCATAGTGGTGAAATATTATTTATGATTGTTTTTTCAATTTTTTTCTTACTATATGGTATATTCTTTACGAGTGATATGATTGTACAAATTCAAAATGAATCATATCAAATGATTCATTTAATGACCAATTTTTTCCAACCTTATATTATGATTATATTTATGGACTTTTTCATTGATATGATTAAACATATCTATACTAGAAATTATATTCAATATAGTACTATTATTAATGGTTTTACTGTAATAGCGTTAACGATATTTGTGATTAATTCAAATTTTTTAAATGAATACCTTTTACCATTTAATTATAGTATAGGATATAATTTAGTGGATTTCTTTATTTTAGGAGCACTTGTTTTAATATATAGTTTTTCTTTCTATAAATTATTAAGAAATATAAGAGCTTATTATTCATCATTTAGAGGATAGCTTTTATGCAAGTATATCATATTCATTTTGATCAAACAAAAAAAAGAAACAACCCAACATGGAACAATGGATTATCCGTTAGCTATTTATACCACTCAAATTAGTAAAAATGTTTTAGGTTTTATAGATTGGCATTGGCATAATGAATTACAGTTTTGTTTAGTTACAAAGGGTATTGTATCTTTTCATGTGAATAATACAGAAGTTATTGTTAGAGAGAATCAAGGTATTTTTATAAATGCTGCTCAATTGCATCAAGCCTCTAATTATTTAAATAATGATAGTAGCTATATATGTTTAGATGTACATCCTGATTTTATATCCAGTTTTCCAGGAAGTCTTATTAATGATAAGTATGTTCAACCCTATGTTACTAATACTGATATAGAATACTGCCTATTAGACAATAATATTGATTGGCAGAAAAATATATTAGATTATTTATTAATGATTTATCAAGAATATGATAAAAATAATGAGTTCCGTATATGGGTTTATTTAATACAGATTTGGGATCTACTCATAGATAACTATTTCTTAACATATCCATCAACTCATAAGAAAGATCATAATATAAGAATCAAACAAATGATTGAGTATATTACTAAACATTATTATGAAAATATTCAATTAGATGATTTAGCTAAAGAAATTGGTGTTTCTAAGAGTACATGTTGTAGAGAGTTTAAAAGTCATATGCATTGTACCATATTTGAATATATTATGAATTATCGTTTAATTGAAGCTACAAAGTTGTTATTGTCTTCTGATTATAATATTACGGAAATAGCTTATATGTGTGGTTTTAGTACATCAAGTTATTTTATTAAGCATTTTAAAAAGAAAACTGGTGTTTCACCACATGTTTATCGTAAAGAGAAACAAAATAATACCAAAGAAATATTAGATACGATGAATATATGAAAAGCTCACATTTTTATGTGAGTTTAATGTATTTTTGTACCATTTGGTAATTTATCAACAGTAACAAATTCTAATACTTTCTTCTTATTACCTGCAAGTAACATGCCTTGTGATTCAACACCTCTAAAATCATGAGATTTTAAGTTTGTAACTACAATAACTTTTTTACCAATCATTTCTTCTGGTGTAAAATATTGTGCTACTCCTGAAACAATTTGTCTTGTTTCTTTACCAATATTCACTTGAGATACTAATAGTTTATCAGCATTTGGATGCTTTTCGCATTTTTCAATTGTTCCGACAATCAATTCAATCTTTGAGAAATCATCAATTGTAATAGAATTATCTTCTTTTGGTTCTGGTGTGGCATACAAAGCATCAACTTTCTTTTGAATGACTTTTGGATCTAATCTAGCAAATAATTGTTGTGGTTTATCAGTAACTTTTGTACCTTCTTTATATAAACCAAAGACTGTTAAATCTTTCATTTCTCTTTGATCAGTATTGATTTGATCTAAGATTTTTGTAGATGTTGAAGGCATATATGGTTCTAAGGCAATAGCAGCAAAACGAATGGCTTCAATAAGATTATATAATACTGTAGCTAAACGATCTTTTTGACTTTCATCTTTAGCCAAAGCCCAAGGTGTTGTATCATCAATATACTTATTGGTACGTCTTAATAATACCCAAATTTCATCTAATGACTTAGCTACTTTAAATTCATCCATTAATCCTTGTGCTTTTTTAGGCATTGCAAGAGCAACTTCTTTTAATTCTTCATCTACAGATTCATCCACATGTGGATTTGTGACAACACCATCAAAGTATTTATTACACATAGCAATAGTTCTATTAACAAGATTTCCTAATATATTAGCCAAATCAGAATTAATACGTTCAACCAATAAATCCCAAGTGATGCTACCGTCATTATCATAAGGAATTTCATGTAAAACATAATATCTAACCGCATCTACACCAAAAATATCAACTAAATCATCAGCATAAATCACATTACCCTTAGACTTAGACATCTTACTTTCACCTTGTAATAACCAAGGATGTCCAAATACTTGCTTAGGTAAAGGAATATCTAAAGCCATCAACATAATAGGCCAATAAATCGTATGGAATCTAACAATATCCTTACCAATAATATGAACATCTGCAGGCCAATACTTTTCATACAATTCTCCATGATTACCATCCACATCATATCCCAAACCAGTAATATAGTTTGTTAAAGCATCAATCCATACATAAACAACATGTTTTGGATCAAAATCTACAGGAATAGACCATGTAAAAGATGTACGTGAAACACATAAATCTTGTAAACCTGGTTTTAAGAAATTATTAATCATTTCATTCTTTCTAGATTCTGGTTGAATAAATTCTGGATGATCTTCAATATGTTTCATTAATCTATCAGAATATTTAGATAATTTAAAGAAATAAGCTTCTTCTTTAGCATCATGAACTTCTCCTCCACAATCTGGACATTTACCATCAACTAATTGTGTTTCAGTAAAAAATGATTCACAAGCAGTACAATATTTACCTTCATAATGACCTAAATAAATATCCCCTTGATCATATAATTTCTTAAATATCTTTTGAACTTGTCTTTCATGATAAGGATCGGTTGTACGCATAAAACGATCATAACTTGTATCCATCAAATCCCAAATTCGTTTTACTTCAGCAGCTTTTTCATCAACGAATTGTTTTGGTTCCTGACCAGCTTCTTTAGCTTTTAATTCAATCTTTTGTCCATGTTCATCTGTACCTGTTTGAAAATAAACATTATATCCTTCTTGTCTTTTACTTCTTACAATAGCATCTGCTAAAATAATTTCATAAGTATTCCCAATATGTGGTTTACCAGAAGTATAAGTAATAGCAGTTGTTAAATAATAATTCTTTGGATCTTTCATTCACATTCTCCTTTCCATATAAAAACGTCCTATAAAAGGACGTCATAACCGCGGTACCACCTTTTTTTATGCTTACGCACACACTCAAAACTTTAACGCAGTTAACGGTTACTCCTCTTAGAAATAACAGCTCCCAGTTCATCTTCATAAAAGTTATGTCCTGATTTACACCACCCACCAGGTCTCTGTAACGCCCTTTTAATCTCTTCTGTTCATCGCTTTTTCATCTATCACTACTTTAACAAACTCATACCTTAAAGTCAATAATAAATATCACATTCGTTTTCTAACATATCCTCACATATAATACCATGATATAAATCATATCTAGACATGATGATTTGATAATCATATTTTTGAAACAATTGCTGATAAATATAAGGATAATCTACAAATGTCCTAAAACTATAAAAATCTCTTGTATCAATAAAGCTACTAATAAAATCATCATAAAAATCAATGGGTATATGATAATCATAAGCGTCTTTAGGATAAGTTATTTTTATTTCATTAAAATAAGCTAGTATTTGATCATATATAGCTTGCATCGATTGAAATCTATGGATTTCGTATCTTTGTGATATGTATATGTCAAGCGTTTGTAATAGATCATCGAGTTTGTCTTCTTTATGAGAGAATGGTCTTTTAGCATTTTTTGTGGATTGATATTTTTCTTTGAATTGTTGATAAGTTTCTTTATTGAGGTTTAATAAGTTTTGATTATTGATTTGACTTGTTTGTGATATTAATTGATATAAGCTATAAGGATTATTAGGATTAAGAATATAAATATAGGTATATTGATTAAAGTATTTTCTTAGCACTACATCGATGATATCTATGAATCGATGAATGATTGTCTCTTGTTTATTAGTGAAGTAGTTTTGAATATGTTCTTCACTTTCTTGAAGATATTTTAATAAATCAATAGTAGGTTGTTTACCAAATACATTTTTCCAGTTATATTCTCCTAATGATAAATTACCATATTGATTTTCATAACTAAGGTTTTCTCTTAGATGTTTTTGGTCAATACCTAGATAAGTCATAAAGTCTTCAATTTCATTAAATGTAACATGATATTGATTGAGTTTATAAGCTAAATTAGATTGTATTTGTTTATCTAGTTGATATCGATCAGGAAGTGTATAGTGTTTCATATGAATTTTTTTAGTTAGCATATAATCACAATTTACTGAATTATTGAATGAAAAAGTAATTATTTTTGTATGTTTATAAATATAATGAAGCTTATCAATCACTAATGAATATAATATACTATCCTCAACAAACACATGAATTTGAGATGCTTCACTATAAACAATATGCTCAATATCATCTTCAATCATAATCGAAACATCTACAAAATCCAAATCAATACCTATGGAAATACGATAAATCATATATTACACCACTATTTCCACATCAAAACTAGGTGTTGCAACCTTTAATTGAAACATATCTTTACTAATACCTAATACAAAGAATTCAATACTTTTCTTATTATTAAAAGGAATATAATATCGAATATCTTCATTACCTTCCTTATTAATCATATAATACATTGTAGAAGAATCTATAGGTATCTCATCACTAATAATTTGTACACGTACACCCTTTTGTCCATAACTCTCACCATTGACAAATTTCGCACGTACTTTATACTTACCTCCAACCATTACTGGTTCTTTAAACTTACTTCTTGTATCCATATCCAAATCTATATTAGTACCATCAATCTTATTAACTCTTGTAACATAAACATCATAAAGACCTCTTGATAATGTAAATTCATAGGAATTCAATAATTGTGAATTGTATTGATGACGAAGTATTGTCATTTGTACGATACGTTCACTACCTTGTGGTGCAAATTCTAATTGATAGTCATGTTCCTGTTCAAAATCAGATTTGACAGCATTCGCAACTCTTACATTATCATGTCTACTATCAACTCTAATTGTTTTTAATAAACTTTCTTCCATATTTTATCCTCCCATAAAATCATCATCAAAAGTAATACTATTTATTTTGTCTTTTGGCTTTTTCTGTTCTGCTTGATTTAAATGATAATTAGTTTCAATGGTTTCATGATTGATACATACCATACCTACTAACATAAAATAAATAATACTCATAATTGTAGCAGGTAATCCTATTTTATTAATACCTAATTCTAAAAGTAGTGAACCAATGATAGATGTGATCAAACCAGATATTATAACAATCTTTTTATCATTATTGCGACCCGTCGCAAATAATGATAACAATGATATAAGTAAACCAATTATAGTCGTAAAAATAATATGCATAAAGGCATATAAACTATCACATTTTAATACATGGCGATATTTAAAGAAATGTCGTTGATAGAGTTCATCACTAGTATTAATAATAGCTGTAGACATGGCTGTTTCTAAAGAAGAAGCATTGTCTATATCAATATAAACACCACCTGTAGAAGTTGCAATTTGTTGCATTAATTCTTCATCTGCATCACCTAAGCCAACGGTAGAAATAACGATATTGTTTTTAACATATTCTTTAAGAATGGATGAAATGTTAGAAAACATACCAATATCTGTAGCATAGCCATCAGATAATAAGAGGAATTTAGGATTTACACCTAAGCCCGTTAAAGTGCCATCGTTATATTCTTGAAGTAGTTGTTGTAATGTTTCTTTAATGGCTGTTTCTCCTGAATTTGTTGGTTCATAATCATCTAAGCCTTCTGATTTAGCAGCTAATTCTCTAATACATATAACACTGTCGTTAAAACTGTATACGGCATAAGGAAATGAATTATCTTTATTAGATATAATATCTTCAATGGCTGCATACCTTAAAGCATCTGGATCACTTGAAGACATGGAACCTGAATTATCAATAATAAAGACATAAGAAGTAGGATCACTATAGATATTAGAACTATAAAAATCAATCTCATAAATCGCTTCAAATATTGTACTAATCACCAACACCACAACCAATCCAGCTAATAATAATCCTGCATTCATACCAATACTATAGTTACTAAAACCAAGATTACCATTAATCAAACTATAGACAAAAACAACTAGCATCACAATCAACACAAAAACAAATATCCTTATACCAATACCCAAAGGACGCCAAATATCCAAACTATTATAAATCTTATTAGACACAAGTATGCCTACAATACTTGCAATCATACTCACAATCAATGTCTTATAATCAAACTGCTTATGTGATTGACTTGTACGATTAAATGATGTTTGTTTTACCTCTTCAAAATAATGATTATCTTCTGGTAATTCAAAATCATCAAAATCATTAAAATCCATGGTTAATCACCTCTTTTATATCGACTAATATACCTTTGAGAATCATATAGACGTGATGATATAATAAAGAAAGAATTATCTTTATAAATATCATTATAATCTACGGTTAATAAATTATATTTATTAGTTAAATTTTTAATATCCTGATTTTGACTTAAAGCAGATGTTAATAATAAATAAGCATGAATATCATGAATATGAGAATATTCATGATTGATTTCACCTAATTGGTGACGATAATGTATCCTGTGTAATAGTGTATGATTAAGAAAGTCTTCTAAACGTTCTACTAAAGATTCATTATCTTTAATAATATGATAAACTGTTTCACGCTCTAATTGATGAATAATTTTATCAATAGATTGATTGACTTGAAAATGACCTAAATCACTAATATCAAATTCTTCTAAAGTTCCTCCATATTCACTTAGTGTAAGTTCATCTAGTATTCTTGTATATTGTTCATTCTTTTCAATAATTTCATTGATGATTTGTTTTAAATCATCTTGACTATTAAGATGCAATATCATATTATGAATTATTTCTTTTTGTTTCATTAAGATGTTGATATTAGAATAATATTGAAATTCTTTTTTTAGATATGCATTGATATCATTAATATGAGCATCTGAAATAGGGTTATCGATATTTTTTTGTAGTTCTACTTCTATTTCATCATATTTTTTTTGTAGAACTTCTATAATTTGTGAAGCCATGTGATGAACATTAGGATCTAAGGATGTCGTACTACATATAATATTTTTAACGATTTCTTTGTTTTGAGTATCGGTGATGGATATATCCTGATATAAGCTTGAAACAAGATTCTTCATTGTTTCTTTGTTTTTTAGAATATTACTATAATATGGGGTTTCATCTTTATGATTGGCTAAGAAGTTAAAATGAAATCCTTGTTTTGAAGATGGGGCTGGTTGATAGTTGAGTGGTACATAATGATAACTATTATGATGATCTATTTGTATGATTTTATCAAATGATTTATCTAATATGTCATTTATATGGTTTTTCCATTCATTGGAGAATGTTTGTTGGTCATTGATTTGTTTGCCATAGATTTCTCTTAAAAGCCTGCATACAATGAATTCAGATATCTTAAGATATTGTAAATCTAAAGAAGCCCAACAATAGTCTTGATCATTATCTTGTTTCATTGTATAAGTATCACGAATCATATTTAATGCTATTAATTGCCCTTGTTTCGTCATCACATTATCCATAAATGGTATTTCAATATGATAAATATTCCTCCATAAAGATTTGCCTGATTCAATAAATTGAAAAGCATATTGATAATCATAGTCTTCTATTTTCTTTTGATCAAACAAGCCATAAAAAGCTACTTTACTAATATCCATACCAAATTTCTTAATTTCATTAAAGCCATCTTGTATTTCTTTTACAATGGATAAATGTTCTTTATTAAAGAATGGATCATCCATCATGGTAATAAAAGCAATGCGTATATCATCATAGTTTTTACCTTGTTGATATGTTTTAGTAATCGCATTTTGAAAGATTTCAACAATATTTTGATGATTCATATCAGCGGATAGAACATTCTCATAGACATCAGGTGTCATAGAGATAGAAGAAGTTAGTGCATCTTGTAAAGATGCATTAACTTTATCTCGACTTGTTTCACTTATATAAAAGAGAAGTATAATGGGTACATTGATATAACTAGAAACACTTTTAGTAGATATGTCATTACAAAAGGTATCTATTTGATTTTTGATTTCTAGTTTGTGGGTTATATTATCCATTTCATCATCCCCTTATTCCATACTTGTGAGTAATAATGAATAGAATCTTTCGATATCTTGAGCTGGATTAACACTATCAATATATAAATCTGTTACTGTATATTTTTGTGAAACACCTTGTAACATAGCTTCTTCATTAATATCATCAAAGTTGAACTTATTACCTAAATGATCTTCATCTAATATTTCATGAATATGATTTAAGATATCTGTATAATCTACTTCATTTTCATTTTCTATTTCTTTAATAGCTTTACCCTTATAGTTTTCTAAACGAGTAGAAGATAAAGTATTAAATTGTTTAAAAACATGATATAAGTAATATTTTTTATCAAATGCTTTAGCTGTTGTAAGATTAACGGTAACTGGATCTTTACCATCCATGTAATTCCAAATACTATGGTTACCTGGTGTTTTTTCTTTTACAAAACCAACACGTAAGCAAAATGCAAATGTTTCTACATTATCAATAAATTGTCTTCTTTGAGTATTTTCTGCTTGGATGCGATTAACAGTTTCATAGATTTTTCTAAACTTCTTATTGTTTTTCTCTATAATATCTACATAATTAATGGATTTTCTAATCCATTTATACATATCTGCAACATTGACTGGTAAATATTGATAATTGATAGCTACTTGAGGATTTGTAATCGCATCAGTATCTCTAATAGATAAATCAATATCTGTATTACCTACTTTAACTTTTACACGATTAATAATATATCCATTCTTTTCCATTAAACTTATAAGATCAAGATTTTGTGTTCTTCTTAGTGTATCAACTAATGTAGCTTCAAATACTTCAAAATTAGGTTCTTCAACAATATCATAAAGAATCATTTCCCCACGATGGTTTGTTGGATTGGTTGTAAGTTCAATTGTATGAAGTTCATCGATACCTTCATCAATTTCTTCCTTTAAGCTCATTAATAGTGTATAATCAGGATATTTTTTAATGGTTTCAAAGGCTTCATTACGGCTTGATATATCTTTGGCTACACTATCGATTGTATATGGGTTAGGGAAACGAGCCCAGTTTTGGTTGTTTTCATCCATATGTCTACCAGAGATAGGATGATTTGTATAGAGTTCATTGAACTCAGCCATACCTTTTAAAATATACATTGGTAAATTGACAAATCGTTGTGTATAGATGTATTTGTTTTTAGCGTTAGAAAATACAGGTGTATGGCCATTGTTGGTAATCATATCAGCTAAAGCTTTTGATAATAGTGGTGTGTCTTTTAAGGTACTGATATAGATTTGAGAATTGAATTGACCAAAGGCGATGCTTGCTGATTGCGCCATAGTAGATGATCCTTGTTCTAATATTGCATACATTTGTAATGCGGCATTGTTGATGGCTGTCATTTTTGGACCATTAGGTGAATTATCAATCCACATTGTGTCTAATTCTTCAACAGTAATGTTGTTAGGACTATAAGCCACTACTACAAATTTTTCAATAATATCTGATTGCATATTGTTGTTGATTAAACAATCATCCATTAATGCTCTAACTTCACCGACAACATCAAAATTGTCTTCACTACGTTGAGCTAACCAGTTTTCTTTATTATCACGCATGGCTTTGATAAAATTACGTGCTAATGTATCTACGCTAACATGAGAAACAAAGTTATCTAAGTAAGATTGAAGTTTATTCGCTTGTCCTTCACCATTTTTAATGATATCAATAGAGAATGTTGTTTGATCATCATTTGTTTCTTTATGAGAGATAGAAAAATATTGGCCATCTTTATTTAAGATACGTTGAATTTCACTTAAAATATCCGTATAAACACCAAAGAGATTATTATTATATTCATTGATACGTTGAGCAACATTTTGTAGTCCTTCTCCTATTAAATCATACAATTTAGCATTAATTTCTGTAATAATGGCTAATTTAACACAGCTTTCACGATAATCATCCATGGATGTATCACCAGGTAAATGGAATTTAATCGCCTCATCAGCTAATGCAATGATCTTTTGACGGCCACCGTTATCATAAGTATTTCTATCTTTTGTAGCTTGTTTTTTAAATGAATTTGATAAGTTAATGAGTTGTTCATAGATACCAGAGAATGGTTCTTCAGGATTGCCTACATTAAGTTCATTGGATTTATGTTCTATGGCTTTTAAAGCCATATAAGGGCCATAGTTATCAAAGATAATATCAATTTGTTCGACTAGGTTGTTAAATAGTTTATCTTCAAATTGGGCACGATACGCTGTAGATAGTTTATCGGATTCTATTTTCGCAAGATCAACGGCTAAGTTATAACCATGTAGTTTGTCTCTTTTAAGCATTGGTTTCGTAATATTATCATCTAATGATATATAACGTTTGATTGTATTATTAGGATTAACATTCATACCATAATTAGTGACTGCTTTAACATTATCTAAACCTATAGTTTTATAGACTTTATCCATCATTTGTTTATTTAATGCTTTAAAGCTTGTAAATTCATCTAATACATTTTCATAGATTTTATTAACACAATAAGCTAATATTTCTTCTCTAGGTATTTTAATAGAATTATAACCTAAGACTTGATATTTATAAGAAGCGTAGCGATGGAATTCATTTCTATTAGGATGATTAATAAACCAGGCATTTAAGATAGCTGATTCATTACTCATTAATGATTGGGCTAATTGAACTGGATTACCAGTATTATCTACAAATGAAATATCTGTTAACATATCCATTAATTGATCCGTTAATCTGCCCATAGTTATATCCAAATTATTAATACCACCATTTTGTGAATAACCAGATACTAATGTACAAGTAGAGAATATATTCTTATTACATGTAATTTCTTTAACACCTAAACGTAATTTATAAACACTTTGTGTTTCTTCAAGATTCATAAAGTAATCTATTTCTTTTAAAGCTGAATAACCATTATTTTGTAAATTCAACTGAATATCATTACTACCTCTAATACCTTCTTCATTGAATTGAGCATCAGGTGTATAAATATAACCAGCTATTGTATAATTCGCAAAGCCTACTGCATTAAAAATATCATGAACCATATAAGTTAAATCAATAATTGTACCAGATCCTGTACCACCAGAAATACCTGCAATAATAATAACATCAATATTTCCTGTACCATTACCATTCGCTATTTGAATGGCATCATTAATAATGGTTGTTAAACGTGCATTCACACGATTATAAATAATATCATTACAAAGCATTGCTCTACCAATTTGACGTTGTTGTTGAGCACCATTATTTTGTAAGAACACATCTAACAAATCCGTATCTAACCAACTTCTAATATAAGGAGGTATAGACTCTTCTTGTAAAAGATTTCTAATAATTGGATCATATAAAGTAATAATCTCTCCTTGATCCATATGAGCATAAACATTGTTATTAGCAGTACCATCTGCTTTAATCTTAGAAATACCATCCGTATCATTTTTATCCGTATCTAGTACTCTAAAAAATACTTCTCTACAATCTCCTATTTCCTTTTCAAATTTACCCTTAAGCATATTCACAGTTCTGCCACCTAAACCACCAGAACTAATCACAATCGTAGGTGAAGGCTTTACATGTGATTTTTCACTAACAAACGCTACTCCACTTCTATTAAGCTCTAATTCTTTCAATTTTTGTTTCTTTAACTCACTTAATGCCATCCTTTTATCCTCCTATTAAAATGTAAAATCATCAAAATCATCATTTGAAGTTGTTTGTTCAAAATCAAATTCCTCATTAAAATCATCTTGTTTCTTTCTTCTAGGCTTTGGTGCATAAGTTAATGTAACACTCATATGCATACCTTGATCATCCTGTACATAAATCGTAAATTGACTATAAGATGATAAATTGTGCTTTGATGATTTATTAAAGCTATATTGATTGCCATATGATACATGATTGTTTTTCTTAATAACTAGTTGACATCCTTTTAAGCCTAAGTATGTACCTTTAAATTTAACCATATCTAAAGCTTCTTTAATCATTGAATCTTCATTCATCAATTCATAGAAATTTTGTGTATCTTCATCAAAAGTCATATTATAAAGATCTCTTGCATATTGACTCAAACCAGTACCTAATGTTTTTTTACGTCTTAAAAATACATTACTTGGATATGTTTTTTCTGTTGCAATAATGGTAGTATGGCCATGATCTTCGATTTGTATTTCATTTACTGTAAAACTACCTTTAATAATTTTAGACTTACTCATAATGAATAATACAATCAATACAATTATCAAACCAATAAGAATAGGAATCGCTGCAAATAAGGCAACCAATGCCTTATCACTCACTTTTACACTAAAAGTATAATCAACACTATTCCCATGATTATCTTTATACGTTACTGTTACATGCGCTGAACCCCAGCTTTTTCCAGTTAATTCTAACCCATCATCCACTAATTTTACTTCAACCTTATCACTATCACTACTTTCAACATTATCAATTTTATAGCCAACATTATCTTCATCACTAATGACACTATTAAGTGTTGTTGTATCTACAGTTTTAGTAACTGATGATTTAAACGTTTTATCTAATACTTGTTTTTCTATAATATTATCATTGATATATATAGCTTTAGCATTAGCTTGAATGGTCGATGATGATGATAAGTCAAAGGAATCACTACTAACATAGACATCTATTTGATAAGTAGCTTCATGATCAAAGGTATAATTACCTGTAAATGAACCATTACTTAATGATAAATCAATGGTAGAAGAATCATCATTATCTAAAGCCGTTATTAATGCATAAGCTTTAACATCATTATATGAAGAAAAATCTGTAATGGTTGTATCTTCTTGTTTTACTTTAACATTGATTGTAACTGTTTCACCACTATTTACACTTGTAACTTCACTACTACCATTTAATAGCGATACATCCAATGTAAAATCATAATAAGGTATATATGTTGCAGATATTTCAACATCCTTATTGGTTTGAATGGTATAGATACCAGGAGTTGGATCATAGAGTTTAATAACAGCACTATAAGTATATGTAAATAACTTTGCATTACTACCATCAAATGTAACTGTATTACCTTCATCATCTAATAATTCTAAACCAATCGTACTAATATCTTCATCACATGTAATATTAATATTAGCTTCCTTAACATTATCCGCGATTTCAATTTGATTATTAACCACATCTACTACATTAGAACCCAATAACTCAGCAATCACAGTATTAAAATATTCACTAATAGAACTTGCATCAGTCTTCGTTGTAATACGATTATCACTATCTGCTATCGCAATACTATCTAATTTCTGATAAGGTGTATCACTTGTATTCGCCATTTCTTCACCATAACCAATACAATAAATCTGAATATCATTGTTTTTAGCCTCAGACAAGGCATCATCTAAACGCTCATCACTTTCCACTTCAGCATTTCTATCATAACCAAAATCATTACGTCCATCAGAAAATACCAAAATAGCTTTCACTGTATCATCACTATCATCAAACATATCTATGGCATCCGCTACAGCATTTCCCACATCCGTATCACCTGTATACTCAATGGCATCAATCCATGAAGTAGCCGATGCGATGGTCGTATCACTATCAAGGGTTGTTAGATAATCTTGCCATGTACTCCTGCTTAAATTAAATGAAATAACATTGATACGACTATTAGAGGGCATCATGGTTACAAACGTTTTGGCAGCTTCTTTCATTAAATTATTTTCATCATTAGTTTTCATTGATCCTGATTGATCTAAAACCAATACAACATCCAATTCCTTATTAGTTAAAGCATTTACTTGTTGAAGTGGTAACATGATCAATGCCATCATCATCAAACAAATACAAACAATACTTATTTTTTTCATATAAAAGCCTCCTTCCCTCTATAACATCGTTAAAATTTCTATCATTACCAGTAATACAATCATTTTAATATATTGTTTAGACATTGGTTTTTTATAATAAGTTTGAAACGGTACTTGTAAATCTATAGTAGTATCTGCTTTTTGCCACTTTCCATCTTTTTTCATATATCTTTTTGTATGAAAATCAAATCGATGACTTACTTTTTCAATAAGTGGTTCATAGATGGATTGGCGATGTTTTAATAGCACTAATTGTTGTTTCAAAGGTTCATTTAAAAGATGCAAACGATCCTGATTAAATATCTTATATAATTCCGCAACACTGGCATAATGATTGTAAACTTTATCATACTTACCCAACACAAAACAACTATAATAAATACCATAAATATATATCACATCTAAACAAATAAAATAAGCAATTCCTATTATCAATATCAACCCTAAATAAGAATGTCCATGAAATATCATATAACCACTATATTCACTATTTGAAAAATATTGCCAAAAATGGATTATAATACTTAACAAATGACTATCCTTTATCATCTTCATTAATACAATATTATACAATAAACAATAAAATCCATTTAAATAAACATGTAAATCCTCACCATAATGATATTCCTTATATTGTGTTAAAGCTGATGAAACATTCGTCATATAATGACGATATTGGTTTTCTAATGCATCAAAGCTTTCCATGACTTCTGCTTTATCTTTAATCAGTTTTTGTTCAAAGATATCTTTTGTATCATTTATATTAAAATCACGGGGATAATCTAATATATATTGATAAGCTACTAGATAATGATTATTTTCATTATCTTTAATATCTACAAAATAATCATTCAATTTTTGACTTGATAATCCTTGCTTACTTTTTAATACATCATATTGATAGTTATAGGGATTATTTTCAAATAAGCTTAATAAAGCGTTATATTCTCTTATAATATCAGCATAATATATATTTTTTCTTTGAATTTTATAAGCTAATGATTTAAATAATTTTTGGGATAATTCATTTTGAAATTGATAATCTTTATAATGTTGGATAAACCATTCTATATGTTTTAAATCTTTTAAATTATTTAAAGATACTTGATAAAAATATTCCATATTTCACCTACTTAAAGAATCCAAATGGTTTCTTCTTTTTTATATTTTCTACAAATAATTGTACATCTTCATCTTTGATATGGCTATAGCTATCCGCTATTTTTTTAGCCAGTGTTGAATCTTTTTGCATAAGTATTCGTGCCATATAGATAGGTGAAATCATCAATGGCGTTGTTTTAAAGTAATAATCAATGACTTTTTTGAGTTCATAATCATTAAGTCCGTCTATTAAATAAGGATAATGTTCTACTGTTAATAAGTCAGTAGAATAAAGTATATTTAATATTTGTTTGATTGTATCGTTAATAGGACAAGGATATAATATGAATACTAAAATATCTTTGAAATCTTTAACTCTCATTGATAATGTTTCTTGATTGATTTCTACTATAATAGTATCATTCATTAATAAGAATTGATGATCAATATCTTTAGATAATAAATAATATTGATTTAAAACATCTTCTTTATTATAAATAATAAATGTCTTCTTTTGTTTTTCTTCTTTAATAATATCTAATTCATGATTAATAGATTCTTTATAGGTTTGATACACATCATCATTAATATCATTTTTGATATTATCTAAAAATTGGTTAATTTCTGTGAGTTCATTTTCGCTAGCATCTTGGATATTTAAACTATGCATCCATTCTTCTATATTCATAGAAAAGATATCTAAATTTTCTTTAAATAGAATATGATTTTTAATATTTTTAACCTTTTTTTGAAATTCATTTAATGAAGCATGATTAAGTTTAGAAAATTCTAATCCTATGGTTTCTAATTCTTCATCTTGATATTGCGTTATTTGTTGGTTGAGTTTTTCTAATTGATGAGATAAAGATGAGATATGTTGATTTATAAGATTTTTAAATTGGGATGATCCGATATCTATGTTTTGAAGTTGATTAATTTCTTGTTGATAGATTTTTTGTAGTTTGATCATTGACGAGGCATGATGAGTATCGATACCTTGAATACGTTTTTTGAATTGTTTATCACAATAGTTTAAGAACTGATCTTCATCAATTGTTAAGCCAATACAATCCGCAAAACGAATGACTTTAGAAGCATTTAGACTAAGAGATGTTATCTTTTCATGATACATATCTAAAGTATGGAATAAATAATCATTGTAATAATCATGAGTTACTTTACTACGAATAATATCTACCATTAAATCATATAATGGTCCTTTTCTAAAGCTGTTTTGATCTACATAGTTGATCCATTCAGGAAGTAACTTTTCTTGATTACCATTAGCCCATTTAGAAAGATTTGCATAATAGGTTACACAATCATCTATTTTTAATCTTCCATTAACAGATAAAGTTGATAATTTATCAAAATGTTGTTTTCTACTATTATCATCTAATTCTTTCACAAGATAAGTTGCATAATTTAAATAGTTTTGTGGTACATCTAATTGTTTTAAATTGATATGATCTAATAATATATATGAATCATCGATATTCATTAATTCTTCTTTTGGACATAATACAAAAGATACACGTCCATTACCACCTTGACCATCTTTACTGTATGATAAAAAACCATGTCTTTTTCTTAGTTCATAAGGAAGATAATGATATATAGAAGCTAATATTGCTCTTGAAAGTTGATTATAATGATCATATCCATGTTCAATAATGATTTTAGTTTTACGATTGAGTTTTTCATTTTTCATAAATGAGGCTAATATAGCAATAAGTTGATCATCATTTAAGATAACTTGATGTGTATTATCGTGATTAAAAGTATAGGTATCAATATGAGAATATTGAGTTATTTGTTGGTCATTTAAGAATTGATAATTAAAGATTTCAAAGAATTGTTCTTTAAAGAAGTCATCATCTACATTTTCTAATAAACCATGGAAATAATAAGATGGTGTTGTCATGTGGGTCATATGACCTGTTTTAGTAATAATTAAGTAATTTTGCGATAAAGTGTTACTTAGGTTACTAACAGCATATTGTAAGGCTTCGGGTTCATCATTAGCATATAATTCACAATGGCTTGCGAAGTCATATTTCATATAAGCATTTAATAGTGCTTTTTCTTGTTGGTCGTTTAAGGATGATGATTTACTTATGGTACGATAATTGATACCATCATTCGCATATAGTAATTGCATCATACTTCCTCCTTACGTATAGGATAATAGAATAATTCATTTCTGGTATAACCATCTATTTTAACGTTCGCAAGTTCTTGGTAGGTTTCTTTTTTGAAGCCAAAGAATTTATCACGTTCTTTGGTAATCATTTTTTCTATATAAGAAGGAATAATACCTAAATAAGCGAGTGTCCATAGAAATGGTCCTTCTATCATAGAAGGAATAGGTAAACCACTTTCATTGTTTCTATTAATCAATGGATTGTCTAAATCATAACCATATGAAGCAACTGCAAAAGGTGTAAAGCTACTAAAAATATTGCCTATTTGTGCTACTATACCTTTAGAGGAATTAAGGTAGTTGTAGCTTTTTTGGATGAACCATTTCATATTATTATAGAATAAAGCTCCTTTTTCATTAACCCATGGTGTTTTTTCATTTTTTTCACTTAAATAATGCATTGGATTAGTAGCAGAAGCAAATGGATTGAATTGACTATGGAATAAGTCATAACTTTCTAATGCTTCATCACTTCTTGTGATTAAGACAACAGCTGGTATTTTTCTTTCCATTTTGATGGCTTGCATGGTTGTTTCAATGTTAGCTAATACTTCCATGATATTGGTATTGACTGGATCGGCTGTAGCAGCTGCATGCATTGGATCAATTTGGGCTGGTGATATACATAACCATATCATATTAGCCGAACGAATAATTTCTCTTTGTTCTGCCACAAAATCCGCATCGCCACCATCATAGATTTCACCAGGCATGTCTACAAAAGTAAAGATAAAATTTCGATGAGAACTATTGATTCTAAATGTTAAAGAGAACATTGGAATGGCTTCTTTATTTTCAGATGTTTCTCTTATTACTGGTGTTTTTTCTATTTTTTTACCAGTTACATAAGGTGTTAATAATGTTTGTTTAAAGTTACTCCATCCCTCACCTGCATAAGCTAAAGTTGTAATAACATCTTGATCATAGCCTAAAGATTCATAACCATTGCCTTCTCTCATAATACTAGCAAGCAGTGATGCCAAATAAGCTGTTTTACCCACTCTAGCTGTTCCTGCAAGACCAATCACAATTTCTTTAAATTTACCAGCGTGGCCATAGAGTTCTTTACCACAAGGTCTACCATCTTTACCTTTACAAATAAACTTAGAAATGGTTTTCTTTGATCCATCATCAAAAGTCACTTCTAATTTATTCGCAAAGCTATTACCCATATCATCTTTATCCATAATTACAGTTACATCAAAATAAGCAATGATTGTGTTCATATTAGTTTTAACACGATTAGCAATTTCTTGTATTTTTTCAGCTAATTCATCTATATCTACTTCTCTAGAAGTAGCCATAAACTTCGTTAAATTTTCATATTCAATACCTATATTACCCGCTAAAATATCAATATTTGTTTGGGGATTATTCGCTAGCTTAAGTAGTTGTTGTTGGAGTTTTTCACTGGTAAAAATAAATCTACCTTGATATGTATTTTGTGATGCTACTTGAAAGTCATATTCATCAATCAAATCCTGAAGTGTTAAATACAAACATAAATTCAAACCTGTTAAATCATACCATTCAATGCTTGCACCAAAGTGTCTACGACTCATCTTTTCTAATGCCATATTTAACAAACTACCAAAATCAAAAGCTAATTCACTTGCATCCATGACGCGGCCACATCGAGGACAATGTACTTTATGAAATGCCATGTTCTTCCCTCCTAAAATAATTCTAAAATCTTTCTAATAATATTAGACAATAAATTAACTATTTTTAATATTACATCCACACTAAATGAAATAAACGGTCCTATAACAGGTATACTTGTATAATCTATATTAACTAATAAAAATGCAATTAAAACAATACATAATACAACAATAATACCAATAATTTGATAATAAATATCTGAATGCTCATATTCTATTTGTGTATGTTTTATTTTATCTTTTAATGATTCCATTATATATATAAATCCCTTCTATCAGTGATTTTCTCACTCTCTTCTTTAATTCTACCAAACATATTTTTAGAAATAACAGTCTTACTTGCATCCAAACATCCAAATCTTGCTAAAGTCCATAAAAAAGGTAATTCAACCATGGATGGATGTAAAGATCTATCACCAAGTATATTACTATAAACATCAAAACCATAAGATGCTACCCCAAACATACTAAAACCTTCAAAAATATCTTCAATACTAGGTTCTAAACTAGACATTTGTTTTAAAAATTGACGAGTTTGTTTAATATAGGCATCAGCTTTACTCATATCCAACGAATGATCTTCATTAATGTATTCTTTCATAACATTTATAGAAGGATTAAATAATGAAGGATAATCCTCTTTAAGCAAATCACATTGTGTTAAGATCACACATGCTGGTATTTTTTCAATATATAAGCGATCTAATGTTTTTATAAGATGTGATAATTGATCAAAACCACTTTCCTGATAAGCTTCTTCTTTATAATTATGATATTTTGGATTGATCATTGAAGGTTCAATGCAACACCAAATCATATCTGCACTTCTAAGTATTTTTCTCTTTTCTACCACAAAATCAATACTTTCATCACTATCTTCATGATATATTTCACCAGGCATATCTACAAAAACAAAATTATATACATTATTGTTTACTTGTAGCTCAATATATAATAAAGGTATATGTGAAGTATTTTCTACTTCTGTTTTAATGATTGGTTGACCTTTTTCATAATCTTTTAAAATATCATGATAGAATTGTGTTAAATTTTCTTGATTTCTTTTATTTTTAACGATTGAAATAAACCCACTATAATTCAACAATTGATAAATCAATGAAGCTAAATAAGCCGTTTTACCTACTCTTGATAAACCTGCCAATCCTATCACAAATTCATGATGATAACCTGATTGACGATCAAATACTTCACCGCAATTAGGACAAACACGTTCATATACTTCATATGTTTGATCACTTATATGATAACGTATACCTATTGGAATAACGTTTGATAAATCATCTTTATCAAATATGAATTGTAATGGAATGCTTACAATAATCGTATCAGGTTCACTTAAACTTAAAGCACGAATAAGCATTTCAATATGTTCCATTTTATCTTCAGAAGTACCATGAGGAAGCTTGATTTTTTCATATATAGTATTATAAAGTAATGTATTACGATGACTATTTTTGATTTCATCAAAGGTAATTGGTTTCATAAGATATTCTAGTTGTAATATAACATCTTTGACTGTTACATTTAATGGTACAAATTGATCTTTTTGCATGTCAAAATGTAATTGTTGACAAATATCTCTTAATGTATAATAGAATTTCAAATCTAAGTTTCTTAAATGTATACTAATATCATCTTCTTGAAGCATCAAAGCTTGCGTAATTATATGACTAAAATTAAAGCCTACCAAATCTGCACTAGTATCTTCACCGCATTTAGTACAATGCATTTTGTTGTATTTGATTTGTTTTATATCCATGCTTTCACCTACTTACATTTATATCTTTTATTCTACCATATTTTATATAAAGATAATATCAAGAACTTTATATGAACAAAAGTTCTATAATAGAAATAAAATGTAGAATAATACAACTATACTATAGTCTAAAATAACCAATAAATCCTTAAAATTTCCTTAATATTTAAAAAATCGTTAGCTTAACTAACGATTTTTCTTCTTCATCACAAGCAATACAATTATAGCAATTACTGCAATACCTCCTACAACAATATATATTGTAATATCCGTATCGTCACCAGTTTCTGCTACTTTAATCTTTGCATTTTCTATTGTATCTGGTTTTTTTGTTGTTTCTGTAACTGCTGTTTCATTTGCTACTTCTACAGTTATAGAAGCGTTACTATTCGTATTTTCTAAAGCAAATAATGTACCTGAATCATTCACAAAGTATAATACACCTTCATCATCTACAACAACATTATTCATATTGTATTGTTGATAAGCACTTTCTGGTGTATATAATGTGTTAACACTTATGCTTGTATTACCTTGATAATCTTCAATGTAATAAACACCTCCAGGATAGGTATTACATGTAAAATACGCAACAACACTGTTTAAATTATCGTCATTAGCATATGCACTTGTAACTAATGGTTGTGATTGAACATTTGCCACTGTATCTGAAATAGCTACTACATCCATACTACTAGCATCAATAACTGCCATAAAACCTGTACCATAAAAATCACTATTATCTTTTAATCCTCCAACATAAATGCGACCATTATATAAAGTTGGTGTAGATGTACTATAACCATCTTCGTAGATTTGAATTTGATCAACAATTTCAAAATCAGCAATTGATATCTTATATAATGTTGAACTCATACTCATTATATACATATAATTATCATCATAAGTAATACCACTTCTTACGCTTGTATCTAATGTTAAAGTAGCAATGACTTTGTCTTCTGTTAAAGAATGACAAACCAATACACCATCATCACCAATAAAATATAATTGATTATTTATAATAACAGCTTGATTACTATAATACTCTGTAGAAGCATATGTCCAAGTTAAAGCTTTTGTTTCTTTACCAGTTGATGTATCTTCATCTTTTACGTTTATCGCAAAAAATGTACCATTGATTGTACCTGCATAAAGATAACCATTATAGTAAGTCAATTTTGAAGTCACTGCATTACCAGCACTTTCACTTATCCATAGCGATGCTAAATTATCAGCATTGAATGCTTGAATCGTTCCATTAGACAATGGCACAAAGATCATACCATCACCATAAATAATATCTGCACTATAATATAATGATCCTGATAAATTTGCTTTTGATACAACCGAACCATCAGATTGATTGAGTTTTACTAACTGATTAGCCCCATTAACAACATAAATATAGTCCCCAACAATAATAGGTGAAGATTTATAGTTTCCTGAACTTAAATATTTTAACCTTGTATCATCACTTGAAATTGGTGTTGTTGTGGATGTAACAGCTTGATTGTAACCACTATTTAACCATGATCCATTACTTGTAGATAGACTACCTGCATCGTAATCACTTGTATCAGGTAATACTTTAACTAAATATTGAACTGTCTTTGTAGAACCATCACTATATTGATAAAAAGTCGCTGTTAATAACACATAAGTTTCTTCACTGATGCTACCATTAACAACTCCATCATTACTTATAACACACTCATTACTACTACTCCAACTAATAGAACAATTATAATCCGTTGTATATGTAGGTAATGCAATATTATCGCTTGTTTCTTCTACGACTTCGATTGATGTAATAGAAGAATCTAAAGCAGTAGTATCAATAGTATCACCAGTCACTGTAACAGTCGCAAAAGCTCTAGAGTTTCCTTTTCCAGTTAAAGATTTTGCAGTTAAGTAATAAGTCCCTGCTTCATTAAATGAAATAGTTGTCTTACCATTTTCATCAGTAATAGATTGTAATGGTGTTTCTTCACCAGTTGGACTTGTCTTATAGTAAATTTGAGAATATGATGAGCCAATTTGACCTAAATAATAACTATCTTCATATAATGTCACTTCTAGATTCTCATTTGTTTTCACACTATAATTAGAATCTCCGTAATAACTATAATTGCCTGTTGAATAGTCATACAAATAAAATACAACTTCATCTCCATTGGCCTTTACTTTATTATTTTCATTATCAACATAATCATATGAATTATTAATTGCTGAACACCAATAATCTTCTACTCCCATAATTGATGAGACCGAAGAATATGTTTCACCATCGAATTCATATGAATAATTTATATTTTCAACACCTGATAGATCTAACACTTCTACAGCAGTTAAACCTTTATCAACTTCTAACGAATCATCGTAATACAATGTCTTATCATAACTTTCAACTCTTAATGATACGCTAATCGTATCATTATCCGCAAATACACTAACACTAAACAACGAAAACATCATTGATAATGTCACAAAAAATGTGAGTAACTTCTTTAATTTCTTCATACTTTCCTCCCTAAAATTCATATTTTATTTTTACCCTTTCTAATTTTCTTATCATTGTAGGTGTCAATATTATTAAAAATAATATATTTGATACACAATAAATTAATGTTGTAGGTAATGATGATATAATCATCGCAATATATCGACTCAACAAAAATATTTGATCAACTGATAATACACCCCATATATCCATCACTAACGAATAAAAAACACCTGAAAACAATCCTATCACAACTAAAAACAACTTACTTTGTTTATAGTTACCAAAACAACCTGATATAAAGCCAATCAAAGCTAAGCTTACCATTTGATAAGGTGTCCAAGGTCCTTGTCCAAAAAAGATATTTGAAACAACGGCACTTAAAGAACCACATAAAAATCCAAACTCCTTACCAAAAACCAACCCTGCAATAATAATCAAAGCAGCCATTGGTTTAAAACTTGGTGTCAACATAAATAAGACTCTTGAACTAACACATAAAGCTATATAAATGGCTAATACAACGATTTCTCTAGCTCTAGGTTTTCGTTGTTCATATCTAAAATAAAATGGTAATGTTGATAGTATAATTAATAAAATAATTAATAAATTCAATTGATGATAATAATAAAATACATATGTAAGTAATGATAAGAAAATCATTATAATTATACTTATATAACCCATCACATCACATCCTTTAATGATATAGCTAAGTTAGCATCTTTAGTCAGTTTCGCTAATTGGGTAGTATAAAAATAATGTTGACTAAAGAAATCATAGGGTCTTAATATATCAGATAACTGATGATGAAATAACATCGATAACATAGTTGCATAAGTGCCACAGAATTCTATATCATGGGATACTATGATAATTGTTTTACCTTGTATGAGAAGTTCTTGTAGATAGGTTCCTAGTTTGTCTTTCATGATAGGATCTAATCCCTTGGTTGGTTCATCTAGTAATAATATATCATTATTATTGATTAAAAGTTTCATGATTCCCAGAAGCTGTTGTTGACCACCACTTAAGTCATAAGGGTGTTTATCTAATAGGGATTCAAATTCAAAGTATTGAATGAGTTTATCATTGTTGATTTCTTCTTTAACACTATCTTTATTGATGAGTAGTAATGGTTCTTGAGGTAAATAACCTATTTTACCATTGATATTTATTTTTCCTTGGTATTTCATATCATTAAGTAAGCATCTTAGTAGTGTTGTTTTACCACTACCATTGCTTCCTAATATGCATAATATTTCTTGATTTGGTATATGGGTTGATATATCAAAGAGAATGTCATGATCATAGGATGCATATAAATGAGAGATATGAATACAGGGTTGATGATTTTTATAGGTTCTTGGTTTTATTTTTAAGGGATTGATGAATGTTTTACTTTGATAAAATGATGTATTGAGTGGTAATTGTTTCTTAGATAGCAATTGAATATAAGGCGGAAAGAATGATAGTAGTTCGTTATTTTTAAGAACTTGTGCGATATCATTAGGTCTTCCCTGGTTTAATACTTGTCCTTTATCTAATACAATGAGTTTATCAATATCATCATAGATTTCATCTAATTGATGTGTAATCATTATAATAGTTAATCCAAAGTCATGATGTAATTTCTTTAATATAGCTATGAATTGTTCCTGAGAATGAGGATCTAATTGTGCTAATGGTTCATCCAATAATAACATCTTTGGTTGCATTACCATAACAGATGCTAAATTAACTAATTGTTTTTCACCACCTGATAATTGACTTGTACGTTTATCATAGATATCTTCTAAATGAAAATATTGGACAATTTCAGCAATCTTATTCTTCATGATCCTTCTTTCAATACCTAGATTTTCTAATCCAAAAGCAATCTCATGATAAACATAATCCTCTACAATTTGTGTATGTGGATTTTGAAAAACATAACCTATTTCTTCACTATCAATTCCTTGAAAATCAATCATACCTGTTTGGTTCCCTATGGGTTTCAGTTCTTGTTTTAAGTGTTTAAGTAGTGTTGTTTTTCCACTACCTGTTTTACCTATAATAACGGTTATTTCATGATCATATATATCTATATTGATATCATTGAGTATAAGTGAACTATGAGGATAGTTAAAAGATAAGTGTTTTATTTTAATCGTTCTTTCACCTCCCATAGCATTGGTAATAATAATATCAATATATATAATAATATATATAAATAATCTATCATATTGAATGTTTCTAATATCATTGTTGGATAATAATAGAAACGATTCCATCTTATCATATAACTAATAAAACATATAATTCCTATACATATCATTTCAATGATATGTATCATATCTTTGTTTCTAAATATAAATAAATGAAAATAAGTACGTTGATGTTTTCCATAGAATCTAGCTTTCATAGAATTCAACATATCTAAGGATGTTTCAAATGCCCATGTAACTTCTATAGAAAATGTATTGAGTATTCTTTGAATAGTATGACCTTCATAGAATTGTTTTTGACATGTATTGATTATTTGATAGTGTTCTATAAATCTAGGTATTAATGAGAATATCATAGATATGAGTAAACCTAGAGTAGGAAAGTGATTAGAGAATAAATAGATATAGTGTTCACTATGCAAGACTTGATTCATTAATCTGAATAGTATAAGCATATTAATGACTTTTAAACCAAAGATAAAGCCATAGATTAAAGCTTCTAATGTTATAAATGACAATAATATTGTATTTCCTCTATGAACGAATAAAGGATTAGAAATAGTAATAAGTAATAATATAATCAAATCATATTTTTTAAAATCTTTAGTAAGTAATAATATGGATATAAATTGTACTACAACAATAACAGGATGGCTTTGAATCATAACTAATATAAGATTAATGATAAAGTATATAAATAATGATAAAGGATGTGATCTTTGAAAACTTTTCACCATTCACTCCTTGAAACAACATAAATCCATTTAATAACATCACCTTTACTCACACTATACTTTGATGCCCCAACATTAGGTTTAACGCCATTAACGCTATATGTCCATCCACTTTCACTACCACAATCAAATTCATATAAACCATCAATCCCCTTAACATAACCTAATGATATATCTGTAGATACGCCCGTTCTTTTTAAAATAGACATAACGGTATCTCCCTCTTCTATTTCTATCGTTTTACTATAGACGATACCATTGGATGGTACTTGATAATTGGATTCTAAAGCATCGGTATGATTTAAGATAGAACTACATTCAATGGTATAGGTACAATAGATCTTTGTTTCTTCAGTTGTTTGACTTTCTTCAGTATTACTTGATGATTGAGTTGTTGAGCTATTATTTGAGTTATTAGTATTAGAACTTGATGAGGTAGTTGATTTTTTAGTTGTTGTGCTATTATTTGTTGATTGAGTTGAAGATGTAGAACTTGATGATTGGTTAGTAGTATTTGTGTCAGATTCATTGGAATTACTAGAATCACTATCATCAGAAGTTTCATTGGTTTCAGACGATTCTTCTTTTTCTTCTGTCGTTTCTTCGTCAGTTTCTATTATTTCTTCTTCTGTTTGTGTATCTTCTATCGTTTCTACAACTTCACTTTCATCCGTTGTATCTGTTTCAACAGAGCTAGATGTACAAGCACATAAAGATAATATGAGACATAAGCATATTAAAATTTTTTTCATCATTAAAAAAGCCCTCCTTAAAAAAGAGCGCATAAAAGGATAGATATGTATACACAAAATAGAACTATTCTATATCCACGTAGAATTTATCCTAAGATAATGGCAAGTATTCCGACTTTGAATCATCACTCCAGCACCTTCTCAGTTTCCCAATGGTATTTGCTTTCATTCCTCATCACGGCAGCGGGACTGTCCAGGTTTTTCACCTAATTCCTTATTAATGTTTGTCACAACCACTAAATATGCGATTTCTTATTAATTTTTTATTATTATAACGAACTTTTCATGTTATGACAATCATTTGTATAAAAAGAAATGAAAGGTGCTTTAAATAGCACCTTTCAAGAAAGAGAGAAGATTGATGTCCATATATGTTAGGACAAAATAATACATTGGCTTTCCTCTTTTTTTTCATTCACAGACTTTAGAATTTGATGAGGTCTCTGTTTTAACAGTTTGCATTGCCATATAAACTGGGAGAAAAAAACATTTTGCTTCTTCACTATATAGACGTTTTAAACCATCAAAAAGTTTTAAAAAAGATCAAGAATTTTTTTCTTGATCCTTATAATCCCAAAACTGGATCATCGTATCCGCAAAAGATAATTCCTTACCTGTCCATCCATAAAGAATATTACTACGATAACCATATTCTGGAATAAGTACGTTATAATAACCAGCAGTTTGGACTGAAAAGACATTAACTTTTGGATTAACAGTATTACGATATGTATCAATCAACTTTGCGACATCTACATAATATTCATAAGCTAAATAACCTTTTTCCTTATATTCTTCAATGCCTTCATCTGTTCCAAATAAATCACCATGACCTGCTTGTTGATCAGAATAAATAAAGATATTATCCCAATGTTCTTTATTTTCAATGGCATTCTTAAAGAATATCCAAATCCCATTTTCCGTAGCTCCACCGACATCATGGTTGCTTTCAAATGTAATCTGATTAGCTTGTGATAGAATACCATTTCTATGCGTAATTTCTATGCGTAATTGGAAATATTTTAAGTTTATCACCAAATTTACCAACATAGCCTTCTTCACAATTATGAGCTGTAATAACAGATGACAAATTATCAATTTCCGCTATTCTAATACTACCATATTCGCTATTACATGTTCCCCATGCTGAACCTGAATTATCAGACAAACACATAGTTTTACCTTTTAATTTAGGCATATTACTACATGCTATGTCCATACATTCTTCTAAAGCATCCAATATCATTATTTTACAATGAACATTAGACTTATCAATGACTTTCATAGCAGCATAGTAACGAAATGGATATTGTTTTCCCTTCAAGACACCTTTCTTTAATTGATCCATGATTTCTTTACATTGAGCATTATCATCTATTTCAGTAAATATTCCTCTTAGATTTCTAAGAAGTGCCATATGCCCTAACTTAATCGTATCAAGGATTTCGCTCCATGATTTTCCTTGTGCTCTTAAAGTTTCCCAAGTATTATCTTTATCTTCAACTTCTATATTACCAGTTTTCATCAATTCATCAATGTGTTCTCCATGAGCATGTGATATACGTACCACATCAATCATACCTATACCTGTATTTTTATATTTATGCATAGCATATTTATCTAATGATTCTATTTTTTGTGCCCAGTTTCTTTTTAGAATATTAGGTACATTATTTTTAGAACCATGACGGTATAAGTAATAAGTTAATTGTGATGCTGGTTCATCACCACGTAACATAACTTTTTGATTGATTGAAGAAAACATACCTGGATGTGTTTGATTGAAAGTAGCACGATAAGGATGCATGGCAGCTCTTACCATAATAATTTGAGGATTGAGTCTCATAAAATAGTCATGACGTAGTGTTTCAGCCCATTTGATGGTTGCTTCAAAATCATAATCCAAAGCTTTACCAATGATATCTTCCATGATTTCTGAAGTTTTCTTACCTTCATAGTTATTATCTATGATAGAGTATGCTTCAAAGAATTTATTGGTACGATATATACCATCATAGATTGTAGCTGATTTAAACTCGCCATCTCGATAATATTGTGGTTCTCCAAATATGGAAGAAGCAGTTACCATTTTTAATGTATCTAATGGATTGATTTCATAAGAAATACCACCCATAAAGTTCACAACAGGTCTTTTAGTTTCAATTGCTCTGTTGATTTTGACTGCTTTTGTCATTTCATTCATATGTATCACTCCCCATTAAAAAAATTGCCGTGAATATTAAATCTGGTGTATGTTTTTTAATAAACACCATAAAACTTTTTTAATAATAAATTTCCTATCACATGATGCAACCAGAATTTCCGCTACGGCAATATTTATCTGACACACATATCTTATCAAATATAAAAGAGTGATGATATTTATTTAACGGAAAAAAATCTAGAATATCATCCAATGATACAGGTCTAAAATCATTTGCATCAACACCCACATCATAACGTATTAATCCTTTCTCTCTCATCAACAAGTTATATTCAGGCTTGTTATGAGAATGACCGTGCAGATGTATTGAACCATGATACATACCATTCCAATCTTCAATGGGATAATGAAACAACACATATTTTATATGATCATATTTCATTTCCTTATAGTAACAAATCTCTTTGAACAAAGTTTCATCGTACATCCCATATTTGTTGTCATGATTACCCATAATAAGTATCTTTTTACCTTTTAGTTTTTTTATAACACTATTCGCTTCATCGTTTTTGATACGATAACATAAATCACCTAAAATATATACAGTATCATTATTAGTAACAATATCATTCCAATTATGGATAAGTGTCTTATTCATTTCTTCAATATTATCAAATGGTCTTTGACACATATTAATAACAGAACGATGTCCTAAATGAAGATCACTAGTAAAATAAATCATCTTAATCACTCCTTTATTTCTATAAATATTTAGTATTATCAACTTTTTATCTTTAAAAGATTCACATACTCAACATACGCTTCTTCTAAAAGTTTAAAATCACAACTATTTCTTATTAATCTTTCATTTGACTTACTAATAACACGTTTATATGTGTCTTTAGCATATTTTTGTATTTTAGATCTATTACTTTTACAATAACGGTATTCTTTTTCTATAAAAATTCTTCTTTCATGTGTCTCAGGACCGTCTTTAAAATTATAAATATGAACGCATCTATCTGGAACTGGTATCATATAATTGAATCTCAACGATCCAGCAACTATTTCTTGACCATGATTCTGAATTTTTATAAGCATGTTTTCACGATATTTTCTTGAATATGATGATACAGGAACAAAGTACTTTTTATGTTCAATTTCTAACACTGCTCCGTACAAAAATTTACTGTGCTTAGTATAAACAACATTAGGAACCGTCGTAAATCCTCTATGTTTAATCTCATATTTCTTAAGATAGTCTATATAATCTTCATCAACAAAATAAAATGCTATTTTCATAAATACCTCCAATTTTAAGTAAAAGGGACAGTATTTAAATACTGCCCCTTCTTACTGATTACTTTTACGCTCGCCCTTAATGGTGGCGAAACACCAAGAATATCGTTCGCCCTTAACGGTGGCGAAACACCAAGAATATCGTTCGCCTTTAACGGTAGCGAAACACCAATAAAACGTGTAATCAACGTTGTCCACAACTATAATATACTAAAATCAAAAGATTTGCAAGAATATTATTTCTGACAAAATCTCATTATATTTCATTATATTTTACCAAAATGTTTTAGTTGTTAAATGTGTCAACTTTCGTTATAATAATTCATATAAATATTGGAGGTTAATTATGAAAATATCAGATATACTAAAAACTAAAGCAACGATTTCTTTTGAAATATTCCCACCTAAAAACAAGGATGGTGATATTTCTTCTATATATCATACGATTGAGGAATTATCAAAATTGAATCCTGATTTTATTAGTGTGACTTATGGAGCAGGTGGAAGTAATAGAGATAAAACAATTGAGATTGCATCAACAATTAAAAATCAATATCATATTGAATCTGTAGCTCATTTGACATGTATTAATGCTACAGAGGATAGTATTAGAGATATATGTCAACAATTGAAGGATAATAATGTTGAGAATATTTTGGGATTAAGAGGAGATTTTCCAAATGATCCTAGCTTTAATAAGGATGAGATGGTATTTCATTATGCAAAAGAGTTGGATGAGTTTATTATTAAAGAATTTCCTAATGATTTTTGTTTATCAGGTGCTTGTTATCCTGAAGTGCATTATGAAGCTACATGTTTTGAAGATGATTTGAAGGCTTTAAAGCAGAAAGTTGATGCAGGGGCAGAGTATTTGGTAACTCAAGTATTCTATGATAATAATTATTATTATAGATTGGTTAAAGAAGCAAGAAGAATGGGTATTACTGTACCTATTTTAGCAGGTATTATGCCTGTGACTAATGCTAAGTCATTACTAAGATCTAGTAAGATGTGTGGTTCTTCTATTCCATATAATTTATCAACAATGATTGAAAACTACTATCATTATCCTAAGGCTGTCAGAGAAATTGGTATAAATTATGCTACTAGTCAAATCATTGATTTGATTACTAATGGTGTAGATGGTATTCATATTTATACGATGAATAAGCCTGAAATTGCTCAAAGTATTTTTGCGAGTATTCCAACTGTTTTAGAAAATTTGAATCATGATTAAACAACAAGCCCTTAAATATTTAGGTTACCATGATCAAGAATTAGATGATGATTTTGATAAGTTATATGATATTTGCGAAAAAGAAGTTATAGAATATGCTCGTTTTAAACAAGTGCATCAAATATGTCATTTAACGAATGATTTAATGATAGAAGAGCTCAATATGAGCCTTCAATTTCAAGATACACAGTATTATTTACAAGGTTGTCATCATGTGATGCTTATTGGTGCAACTTTAGGAATAGATGTGGAAAGAAGGATTAAATATATTTCTAAAATAGATATGAGTAAAGCCGTGATTATGGATGCTATTGCGAGTAGCTATTTGGAATATAGATTAGATGAATATGAAAAGACGTTGGATTTAAAAGATAGGACTTTTCGTTTTGCGCCTGGATATGGAGATGTTCCCGTGTCATTGAATAAGATGTTTTATAAGTATTTGAATATGTATAAGTATTTAGGTGTTACTTTAACGGATAGTGGTTTGTTTGTACCACAAAAGACAATGCTTTGTTTTATTGGTATTGGTAAGGATCATATACATAAAGAATGTGGACATTGCATACGTAAAGATACATGTAGTCTAAGAAAGGATAATAAGAGATGTTGGATAGATTAAAGAAAGATTTGTTGTTTTTTGATGGTGCAATGGGAACACAACTGCAAAATGCTGGTTTGAAAGCTGGAGATATTCCTGAGGAATTGAATATTGATAATCCTGAATTGTTGGTTTCTATACATGAGAGATATTTGAATGCTGGTGCTGATTTTATTACAATTAATACTTTTGGATGTAATCCATTGAAGATGAAGGATTCTAAGTATGATTTTAAAGATATGATAAGAAATGCAGTCAAGCATGCGAAAGAGGCTCAAATAAGAACGCATAGAGAAGATGATAGTTATATTGTTTTAGATATTGGTCCTATTGGAACTATGCTTAAACCAATGGGAACATTAAGTTTTGATGAAGCTTATGAGATTATTAAGTCACAAGTTATGGTTGTGAAAGATGATGTGGATGTTGTTTTATTTGAAACAATGAGTGATTTATATGAGGTGAAAGCTGGTATATTGGCTGTTAAAGAGAATACAGATTTGCCTGTATTTGTGACTATGACATTTCAAGATGATGGACGTACTTTGATGGGTGTTGATCTGTTAACGTTTGTGAATGTTGTAGAAGGATTGAATGTTGATGCTTTAGGTGTGAATTGTTCCTTAGGGCCAGATGAATTAAGACCTATTGTTGAAGATATATTGTCATATGCTCATGTACCTGTAATTGTTCAACCTAATGCAGGTTTACCTGTTTTAAAAGATGGCAATACCTACTATGAAGTAACACCTGATGAATTTTGTGATTCTATGCAACATTTAGTTGATTTAGGAGCAAGTATCGTGGGAGGATGCTGCGGTACATCACCTGAATTTATCCAAAAAATGAAACAAGCTTTACCTACAAAAGTAAAGCCAAGAAATAATCCTTATAAAACCATGGTTTCTTCACAAAATCAAACAGTTGTTTTTAATGGTCAAGTTGTGATATGTGGAGAAAGATTGAATCCAACTGGTAAAAAGAAGATGAAGTTGGCTTTAAAGGAAGAAAGATATGATGAACTGGTTAGAGAAGCAATTAAGCAAGATCAAGCAGGTGCTCATGTTTTGGATGTGAATGTTGGTTTACCTGGTATCAATGAAGCTAAAGTGATGAAAAAGGTTGTACCAATGTTACAGGAAGTGGTTAATTTACCTTTACAGATTGATTCTTCTGATCCAAAAGCTATTGAAGCAGCTTGTCGTTATTATAATGGTAAGCCTTTAATTAATTCTGTTAATGGTAAGGATGAAGTGATGGATGCGATATTTCCAATCGCCAAAAAATATGGTGGTGTGGTGATTGGTTTAACATTGGAGAGTGGTATTCCTTTAAAAGCTGAAGAAAGATTAAATATTGCTAAAAAGATTATTAATAAAGCACAGTCTTATGGTATTAGAAAAGAAGATATTATTATTGATTGTTTAACTTTAACAGCATCTGCCCAACAAAAAGAAGTCATTGAAACACTTAAAGCTTTAACGATGGTTAGAGAAATGGGTAATCATACGGTATTAGGGGTTTCTAATGTATCTTTTGGTTTACCTAATCGTTCATTGCTTAATCGAACATTCCTTACAACAGCTTTATATGCAGGTTTGGATTTACCGATTATGAATCCTTTAGATGAACAAATGATGGGTGTGATTGATGCTTATAATGTTTTAACATATCAGGATCAAGATAGTATTCAATATATTGAAAGACATGCCAATGACGTTGTTTCTTCTAAGGTACAAAAGCAAGTACAATCCAATAAACAAGAAAATCAAGAAATGAATCTTTATTATATGATAATTAGAGGTTTAAAGGATGAAATTAAGCAACAAACACAAATAGAATTATCTGATAAAGATGGTTTAACGTTAATTAATGAAGTGATTGTACCAGCTTTAAATCAAGTAGGAAAAGATTATGAAACAGGTAAGATATTCTTACCACAATTGATTCAATCAGCTGAAAGTTCTAAATTAGCTTTTGAAGTTGTTCAATCAACATTTACTAATAATTCTAATGAAAAGAAAGGACCAATATTAATATGTACTGTTGAAGGAGATATTCATGATATTGGTAAAAATATTGTCACTGTTGTCTTAGAAAGCTATGGCTATGAAATGATAGATTTAGGTAAAGATGTTAAGGTTGAGGATGTAGTCAAAGCATATCAAAAATATCAACCTAAAGCCATTGGCTTAAGTGCATTAATGACAACAACAGTCGTCAATATGAAACGTACAATTGAAGCCTTACATGAAGCAAATTGCCAAGTTCCTATTTGGGTTGGTGGTGCTGTCCTTACGGAAGATATTGCCAAGGATATTGGAGCTGATTATTATACAGTTGATGCTATGGCATCGGTACATTTATTAAATGAGATTATAAAATAAGCAGGGAAACCTGCTTATTTGCTTATCATTTTCATTTAGGTTATAATTGAGTAGGAATGAGGTGAAACAATGAATTTTTATATTGTTGATGATGACAGACTATTTTCACAAAAATTAAAAAAAGATATAAATTTATATTTTAATGATTTGGATGATTTAAGTATAACAATTATCAGTGAATCATTTGAAAAAATATTAGATGTTAAAATGATAGATGTTATCTTTTTAGATGTTGATTTAAATACCAGCTACACTGGTCTTAACCTGGCAACATATATTCAACATAACTTCCCTAATGTTATACTCATATTTATATCAAATCATGAAGAGTTTGTCTTTCCTGCATTATCATACAACATTTTTCAGTTCATTAGAAAAAACAATTATGATAATGATTTAAATACTGTTTTATCTCAATTAAATAAACATTTATTAGAAAACAACAAAAAAATCATTATCCAACAAAACGGAAGAAAAACAAGTATACAAATTAATGAGATCAAGTTTATCATGGTTATGGGACATGATTTGTTTATTAAAACAATCAATAATGATTATACAATAGTTTCATCTCTTAAAAAGTTTATGGAACAAATCAATAATATTGATTTTATACAAATACAGAAAAATGTTGTTATAAATTTTAACTATGCCAAAGAAGTTAAAAAAACAAAAGTTATTCTCATTGATAATCAAGAATTTAATGTAGGTAGAATATATAAGCAAAATCTTATGAGTCAATATGAGGAGTTTTTATTAAAATGAGTTACTTAGATACATTATATTTGAATATGGGTGAAGTGGATATTATGCTACCTATTATAAATATGTTTATCATAGGAATATATAACTTTAAATTATTAAATGCTCCTCATAAATATATTCCTACTATTTTTATTTCATTACTATGTGCTTTAGAATCCTACTTATACAATTACTTTTATTTTAATACGAGTTTACTGATATTCTTTCAAATAGGTACAATCATAATTATCAATATGCTCACATTAAAGAAATGGAACATCAAATATTGTATTATACCTACATTATTATTAACACTTCAAACATTTGTGAATACTATATCTTTAATGAATTTATCATTGATTACATCAATTGCACCTTATTATATAAGGGAACAAGGCTCAGCTTATATAATAGCTATGTTTATATTATCTACGTTATTATTTATATTATTGATGCATCTTTTTTTCAAATATCATTCTAAAATTCATATTCAACTCAATAATATTGATAATACGCCTTATTGGTATTCTTTTAGCATATTTGCTTTTGCGTTTCTTAATGCATTTTCTATCTTATATGAATTTATTTATTATCATTATTATAGAACCATTAAGATATATAGCTTATTATTCCTATTTATGATTGTTTTTATATCTTTTATTATATTCTTTTTTAATATGCAACGTGAATATCAAAACCACCTTATGATCAACACCGAACTCATTAAAAGCCAATATTTAGAAAGGAATTATAAAGAAATCAATAAACTATCCTATCAAATATCTCAAGATAAACATGATATGTTTTATATTTTAAAAAGCATTCAAGATTTAGCTAATAAAAATGATTTTAAATCCATCAATCAATTAATAGATAAAAACCTTCATAAATATCAAACACCCTCATTAACATTCACAAATGATAATGTATATTTTGATTATTTGATATTAAATTATATTCATGATCTCAAAAAATCTGGATATAATATAAAGACAATCATCCAAAGTATGGATAATTGCCTTTTAAAAGATAGAGAAGTTCTCACAATTATTCGTGATTGTATCGATATATTTGTTCAATATACTACTAAAACCAAACATTTTGATATACAATTATATGAACATCAATCTTATTTAACGCTTAAATTAACAACTACAATAAATAATCAATCAATTGTTATTCCTAAATATAAACAAAATTTTATCAAAAGAATGAAACTCAATGAAACTGATAATCAAATAGAACTCATAGTATTATTGAAAGAAGATGACTAATCATCTTCTTTTTCCACCTCTAAGCAACATAACTGGTGTATGATAAGATAAAAATATGAAATATATCATAAATTCTATGATTATAAATAATAATATATGAATAAGTATAAGTCCATTAATAATCAGTATATAATCAGCTATATCATAAATAACTATCAATATATTTGCTACAAAGATACTTAACAATAACATCACGATATATGTCTTCCACTTATCCATAAAATTAAGTTGGCATAATCGTTTATTTTGATAGCCACATACCTTAAGTAACATCATACTTATCTTGTTATCATATAAAACATAGATATTATAAATAAAATAGGACAACATAATAACAACCTCGAATATGACAAGATATAAAGGATTAAAATCTTTAATCATATTGACTCTTGCAAAAATATCAATATCTGAAACAATTTCATAATCTGATGATAAATTTTCTACAACATACTCTATATCATCCATTGTTCTTAGTTGAACAATGATATAACTAAAATTCATAAAACTAACATCATATATTTGATTAAATGTATCATTATCAATATAAATACAATTAATATTTGTGCTGCTTGGTGAAATAACACCTTTCACACTATAAGTTATATCATTTAATATAACTTCATGACAGTTTGTTTCACGATAAAGCTCATAACTCACAATGCAATCCCCGTCACCAAAATCTTTATAAAGATTATTATCATAGTTTTCAAAAGAATAATAAGGAATAACTGTTACATCATATATTTGATTATCGATACTTATCATATCATCACATTGATAATATTGATATACATTAAGATTCATTAAATCATAAGCAACAGTATTATAATCCTTTGTTTCTAAGGTTTTATCATCTTTTCTTACTAATCTTATTTCATTATTTAATATGATTACAAGCTTATCCTGTGAACCGTAATAATAATCATAACTATATATGAGTGAAAACGAAAATAATCCAACAACGATACCTAAAACAATAGCTATCATGATATTAATCATAGATTGAGTATGTGATTTAATTTTGTGATAGTAATCATTAATATAAGGTATTATTTGTTCAACTTGTTTTTTATTTTCAATAGTATATAAGTTGTCTTTGATAAGATTTAACTGCTGGTTTTCTATTTTATAAATGCGATCTGCTCTTTGAATCATAAAGTCATCATGACTAGCTATCAGTACTATTTTGTGTAATGTTTTTGATAAATATTCTATAATTTCAAAGACAAGTATCTTATTTTCATTATCTAAATAAGCTGTAGGTTCATCAAAGATAAAAAGCTTGGCATCTTTCATCATGGCACATAGGATAGTCAACCTTTGTCTTTCTCCTATTGACATTGTTTTAACATCTGTATTGATATCTAGATATAAAGATAAATGATTCATATATTCATAAATCATATCATCATTTATTTCTTTATGCGCTATTCTCGCATAAAATAAGATATTTTCTTTTAATGACATATGTTCAAACAGATAAATATCCTGAAAGATAAAAGCAATATCATTTTGCATGATCTGTGATTTTTTGATTTGATTGATACCTTTTAATTCATTATTATCAAATCTATAAGAACATGTAATATCTGTTAATAAACCTATTGTTTCTAATAATGTTGTTTTCCCTGATCCACTTTCTCCACATATTAAGGTTATATAGCCATATGGTATATCCATATGACCATCTTCAATAAGCGTTGTCTTATATTTAAGATGAATATGATCTAATGTAATCATTTTGAATAATCCTTTTCTAATATCACTTTAATAGCATATCTTTCAATCAAATATATCATTAATGCTACAATCAACGATGTTGCTATCCATACAAAGATATATGTTATACCATAATCGAAATAAATATAGTTATATGTAATGATTAAACCTACTACAGATAATAATAAACATACGAAAGTATTAATGATATAGTCTTTTCGATAATAAGATGGAATATATTGCGTTAAGGCATTATTTTTTAATAGCGAAATTTCATGTCGACGCTGATAAATAGAATAAATTCCTAAACATAATGTACATACAAAACATATAATAGAAATGATTAAGGTATTTGATATTAAAGTCATGATAGATTCTAGATCAAAGAATTGTAATGCTGAATCAATACCATTACTTTGATAATAAACATGATATGATGAATCCATAGCTTCAATATTTTGTTTAACAGAATCACTCATACCTTCTTCACAATAGACAAAATATGCACGTGGATGATATGGTTCCCCTTCTCCATCATAATATTTATCATAAAGAGCTTTTACCTCATCAGCAGGCATATATATCACATATTGACTACTATAACCCAAAGTATAATCATCAGAAACATCATATTCATTTGATAACAATGTTCCTGCAATTTCAAATTCTATTTCACCAAGATAAGTACTATTTTCTTCATACCATTTTATATTTTCTAATGTATATAACACTTTAGTCTGTGTGTTATTCAATATATCCCTGGAAATTGCGATAGGATTTAAGGATGTACATATTTCTATATCATAGCCTATATTATCTATTAATTTGAGTGTAACGTTATGAATATCATAATTCAAATGCTTTTGTAATTCCTCACTAATATAGATACCTGATATTGTTTGTCCATTATGTTTAATATTTTGATAAGGATGGTAAGACTGTATAATAATTTCGGTATGTAATGTCAAACCATCTTCGTATGTATAATCATTATCACTTTCGACTATGACATTATTATTTTCATCTAAAACCTGAATTTCTATAGGATCCCCTTGGCTAATATAAAAACGATAATTTAAATCAATATTTTTAATACCATCAACCTTTGATATTTCTGATAATTCTTCATCACTTATAATTGCTTGTGTATCAATAAAATTAGAATCACTTGAAATTTCTTCATTATCTCCATTTAGATCCTTATAAAGAATGAGTCCACTGCTATTCGTTGCAGCATATTCTTCATTGATAAAATTTATATAACCTACAACTTTAGAAGATGATAAGGATATCATAATCAAACATAGACATTCTAATATAATAAGAAAAGCATTAAATAATCTTATCTTATTGTTTTTATATTTATGATAAGATACTTTATACATTTGTAAGGGATGAGATATCATTTCTGTATATTCACAATCTTTTTTTAGTGTAAGTTTCTTGTCTTTAATGATATATATTTTATCGCTTACATCTAATACTGTCTGATCATGCGTTGAGGCAAGGACAGTTTTTCCATTATTAACAAGTTCTTTTAATACATTAAGTATAATTGTTTTACTAGTAGCATCTAAAGAAGCAGTAGGTTCATCTATCATGATGATATCTTTGTTGACCATTAAAGCTAAAGCTAAGATAAATCTCTTTCTTTCGCCAGTAGATAAATATTCAGGCGATTTCTTAATATCAATATCATCCAAATTAACTTTATGAAGATAAGTATTTATATCATAGTTATCTATATGATATAATTCACTATAAAACTTAAAATGCTCTTTAATGGTCATATTAGGAAAATAATTTCCCATTTGATCAATATAAAATATATAATTTTGAATATATTTATCTCTTTGTTGATCATCTAATATTTTATCATCATATAAGATATCTCCATCATAATTATGAATTTGTCCTAATATTAATTTAATAAGTGTGGATTTCCCTGACCCACTTTCCCCATCGATAGAAATAAAATGTCCAGAAGTTATAGTAATTGAAATATTATCAAATATCATCTTATCGAAGATAAGTGTTATATGATTTAATTGAATCATTGAAAAAACCTCCCTTTTAGAAAATTTTACATAGTAGATTTTCGAAGTAAAGTTTTTCATCATAAAGTACAATTTTGATATCATAAAAAGCAGGAAAACCTGCTTATTCATCTTCAAATATAAATATTTCTTCTACAGTTTTATCAAATACTTTTGCTATATCCATCGCCAATTTAAGCGATGGATTATATTTTCCATTCTCTAAATTACCTATTGTTTCTCTTCTAACACCTACAAGCTTTGCAAGTTCAGCTTGCTGCATGTTTCGTTCTTTTCTTAATTCATGAATTCTTGTTTTAAGTTTTGGCATATTTATTCACCATACTTTTCAAAACACCAAAAGAATACACCTTGAAAGAATTCAATAGTACCTAAAATGATTGGAATAATAGTTGTGGCTTCTATCGTATTTTCAAACCATTGCAATGCAACAGCAAACATACAAAGCAAAAGTACAACAATACTCAAAGTCATTGTATTAGCTTCATTAATATGTTGTGTAGCCATTTCATCTTCCATTTCTCTTTTTCTAAAATGAGTTACAGATAAACATATAATACCAATAATTGCTAATATAGTAATAATCATATCAATAAATTCACTACCTGGTAAAAATTCTAATATACCGATTAAAATCCATACAAAGCCACTAAATGTATGTTCAAAATGATAAGCATCTAAAAACTTCATTGGTTCTTTATCTTTCATAATATTTTCCTCCATGTGATATATTTCTCACTTATGTTAAAATAATATCACATGCTCATATATACGTCAATATAAAATGTGCGAAATATATCACATTTTATATATATAAAAAGCAAGTTTTCACTTGCTTTCAATCAACGCTTTAATTATCAAACCTAAACCAACAGATACTGTTCCAAACATCAATACAAAATCAATCAAACTTGTACTTGTAAACCAAATAGTAATATTCATTAATATTGATAATAGAATACCAATGACACTTATAACTATCAAAATATAAGGAATAAAAGATTTAGGTTTAATCACTTTCCAGACAATACCAATCAATAAAGGTAAAAATATCAAACCACTAGAAACACGATGTCCACCAAGATAGAATCCCCAAAAAGTACGTACATACGTATTTTTAAAAATAATATATACCCCTATACAAAATAATATAATACCTAGAAGTAGATCTCTAGGAGCATGTTCTTTTCTCATAATAACTCCTTATACAATTTCGTAAAACAATTGATACATTTGATCCTGTATTTCATTCACATCATTAAGTGCCTCAATAATAGGTCTACCAACAATATGATTATCCCTCTTACATACACAATAACCACTCATATTATCTAATAACAAATCAACCGCATATTGGCCCATTTGTGAAGCTAGAATACGATCTTCTGGAACTGGAGAGCCACCTCTTTGAATATGACCTAAAACAATCGATCTACCAGAGAACCCTGTTTCATTAGATATACGTTGTGCTAGTTTTTCAACATCTATAATCTTTTCACTTGCGATAATAATAGCATGTCTTTTATTTTGTGTTCTTTCATAGTAGTCCATCATTTTAACAATATAGTCTTCATCATAACCAGTATTCTTTGTGATAATGAATTCACTACCACAAGCAATACTAGAATATAAGGCTAAACTATCCTTATTATTACCCATGACTTCAATCACAAAACAATGATGATGAGAACTTGATGTGTCTCTTAGTTTATTGACAGCATCAACAATGTTATTTAAAGCTGTATGAAATCCAATGGTTTCATCAGTGCCATTAATATCATTATCAATGGTTCCAGGAATGCCAACACAACTCAATCCTAATTGACTTAATTCATAAGCCCCTCTATAAGAACCATCACCACCTATCACAATCAATCCTTCAATATCATGTTTATGTAGTTGTTTTATAGCTTGAAGTTGAACTTCTTTTTGTTTGAATTCAGGTAAACGGGCACAACCCAAAATGGTTCCACCACGACTTAGTATTTCCGAAACATCCTGATTTTCTAATACTTTCATGTTTCCTCTCACAAGTCCTTGGTAGCCATCTATGACACCATAAACTTCTAAACCTTTTTTACTTGCTACACGTGTGACTGCACGTATGGCTGCATTCATTCCTGGGGCATCGCCACCAGAAGTTAGTACTGCAATCTTTTTCATTATGTCACCTACTCACAATCTTCAGACATATAAATATAGTTGCCTTCAATACTAAAAGTACATTTATCACTATATGTAGATTTATATAATTCATAGTTAAATTGATCATCACTTAAACGACTCGCAAGGTCTTCTATTCTAATATAAATATATCTACCTTCTTTAGTGATACATTGTAGTCTTGTTTCATCTGCTGACTGAGGTGATAAAACAATGTCACTAATTTCATTTTGCATTAAACTTGGTACGTCTTTATATTGTTTCGCAAATTCAGATAACATTTCTTCAGAAGTGAAGTCTTGTACATAAGTTAATAGTTTAAAATCATTGGCTTCTTCATTACTGATTTCTACAATTTTACCTGCATCGTTGATCATATAATATTGACCATCTATTGAAGCATAAGCAATAGCTTCAGCTTCAGTAATTTTAATCGTCATACCGCCAAATAAACCAATTGAAACCTTTGCGCTTTTAACTGCAGGTAGTGTTTCTACTTGTTCTTCAACTTCTGATTTATCCACTAAAAAATATATATAAGTTTCATTAACATCAATTGCTTCTTTAACTTCTTCTTCAGTTGTATAATCATTACCTGTTATCTTAATTGTTCTTACTCTTGATAAGTCACTAAAAAAGTATCCTGCAATACATATAATAACAAATAGGACAATAATGACTTTAATTCTTTTTTTGAGTTTTTTCTTTTTTCTTTTCTTTAATGTTTTTTTGACTTGATTTTCATCATATTCATTATAAACATAGGCCATGATTGTCCCTCCTTAACATCTTATTACAAAAAGTTATCCGCAATATGCGGATAACTCTAAACTGCTTTCATGCTTAAGCTTATTTTATGTTTGATTTCATCAAAATCAATAACCTTAGCAGTAATTTCTTGACCAACAGATAATACATCAGCTGGAGATTCTACATATTCATTAGAAATTTGAGATACATGAAGCAAACCATCAATACCAGGTTCTAATTCAATAAATGCACCATAACCAGTCATTCTAGCTACTTTACCATCTACATTTGTTCCAATTGCATATTTTTCTTGAGCTGTATTCCATGGATCATCTTCAGAGAATTTCAAAGATAATGAAATCTTATCTCCTTGAATATTCTTAATCAATACTTTAATCTGATCGCCAACTTTCATAATACTCTTAATATCATCTAATTGACCCCAAGACATTTCAGAAATATGAAGTAATCCATCAATACCGCCTAAATCAACGAAAGCTCCAAAACTTGTAATCTTCTTTACTCTACCTTCAACACGATCACCCATTGAAAGTTTTTCTAAAGCGGCTTGCTTCTTAGCTTCTTGTTCAGCGATAATAACTTGTTTACAATCACCAATAATACGATGTCCTGATACATTAAATTCACTAATCACATAAGAAACTTCTTTACCCTGATAAGATGAGAAATCCTTAATGAATTTATCTGAAATTAAACTAGCAGGAATAAATACACGATTTCTTTCATAATAAGTAATTAATCCACCTTTAGTAATCTCATCAACCTTAGAAGTTAAAACAGTTTGATTTTCATAAGCTTCTTCTAATGTCTTAAGCCCTGCTTCAACCAATAATTTACGATGAGCCACATAAATCTTACCTTCTTCAATATGTTTAGATATTACTTTAACTTGTAAAGTATCACCAATACGATAATCATATTGAGACACCATTTCATGTTTTCTAATAATACCTTCAGCTTCTAAACTACCTATATTTAAAATAACTTCATCTTCTTTTACATTAATGATAGTACCATTAATAATATCTCCAATATTAGTTTCATCTAATGATACTTGTTCAAAACTTGTTTCAGTCATATTGTCCTCTTCTTTCATTTTTCCTCATTCATTACTTTTTTATAAAGGTATGAATGTAATTTAAATTATATAATATTTCAACCAAAATAACAATACTTGATGATAATATTCTATAATCTTAGGCAATGCTTTAATAGTTGTATCTTTTGCATCTGTATCATGCATTAATAAGACAATTGTATTAGCACTACTACTTGTAGAATTTTTGACGATTTTACTTACAGCTACATTATTACCTGATGCATCTCCACTACTTACATTCCAGTCATAATATTCATAGCCTTCATCATGAACGGCATCTACTAATTCACTCATGATACCTTCTTTATATTTTTTGGAAACCGTATTAGATGATCCGCCAGGGAAACGAATATATTTTGGTACAAAACCTATAATATCTTTAACCATATTGCCTACTTTAGTTAAATCTTCAAAGTAAGTTTCCTGAGAAGTATATATTGAATAATCATGAGTATATGTATGTAAGCCTATAGTATGACCAGCATCATAGGCATCTTTAATATAGCTGTTGTATTTTTGGCCATTACCTGTTACAAAGAAAGTAGCTTTTGCATCATATTTATCTAATATTTCTAGCACTTTTTTAGTATTTGATGATGGTCCATCATCAAATGTTAAATAAACAACCTTACTGCCATCAGCTTTTTTCGTTTCTTTTGGTTTTTCTTTGACGGTGACTGTTTGTGTATAAGTATTGGTATTGTCTGCTTTATCTGTGACTTTATAAGTTACTTCATAGGTACCTGTTTTTGATGTATCTACTCCATCACTATCAACACTAACAGTTGGATTAATATCATGGTTATCAATTGCTGATATGCCTGACATGTAATCAACGGTTTCATTGACATAAACTGTGATATCTTCTAGACCAGTAATGGTTGGTGCTTCTGTGTCTTTAAAGACATTAAGATTAGCTGTTGCTTCAGTAATATTGCCTGAAGTATCTTCAGCAACCACAATTATTTCCTGATCACCTTCTATAGTAAAGTCATAGTCTTCTTTGAAATATTTTTTAACTTCTGTTTCATCAGCTACAATATCAATAAAATCATCTACAGTTACTTCATCACCATAATCAATATTCACATCTTTAAGTGATAATGTAGGGGCTGTTGTATCAACAACATCTATATTTAGAGTATATTCTTTATCTTTAATCGTATAGATAATAGGATAGGTTCCTAACTCTTCTATATTCACATTGGATGAATCAATAGTGATATCTTCTTTTTCACAGTTCTTTAACTCATCTATATAACTATATGGATCTAATTCACCATTGATTTCAACGGTCGGTGAAGCCACAAATGTTATAGAAGTAGTCAATTTTGTATATAATGCAACCCCACCTACACTACATATCAATAATATAACTACTACTATCAATACTTTTAGTAATTTTTTTCTATTAAACTTATTCATATATTCTCCCTTAAAAAACATGCATCAAAAAAACGCCAAGCATCATACTACAAATTAATAAAACATATATTATTTTATTAATCATGATTTCCCACCTCGTTGTTATTATACTCCTTTTTTATGAAAAAGATGTGAAAAATGATTGATATTGTTGAAAATAGTTCAAATGATATTTTCCTTTTTGATATATATTTATAAATAACAAGATTTTTAAAGATTATTCTAAATGCTTTAGTAATTTCATGTCTGAAGAAGGAAACGAGTTAAATAACGAAGAGTTGTATATAAAAAGACAATTAAATTGTCTTTTTTGCTTATTGAGCTGTATAACCACCATCAACCGGTAAAGTAACACCAGTTATAAATGATGCTTTATCACTTGCTAAAAAGACGCAAGCATTAGCAATTTCTTCAGGATAACCCATTCTTTGCATTGGATGTAATTTAGCAGCTATTGCTAAGTCTTCTTGATTAGGAATGGCATCCATCATTGGTGTATGAATGTATCCTGGAGCAATGGCATTGACTCTAATAGCTTTATCTGCCACTTTATTAGCTGCACTACGTGTTAGATTTACAACAGCACCTTTTGCAGCAGAATATGTTACATCATGAGGAAAGCCAACTAATCCACCTATTGATGATAAATTGATAATTGAACCTTTAATATTATTTTCTAACATATGATTAATAACATGTTTATCTGTTAAGAATACGCCATCTAAATCAACACTTAAAATCTTATGCCATTTATCAAGTTGTTGATCAACGATTGTCTTATCACCAGCAACACCAGCACATGCTACTGCAATATCAATATGCCCAAATGATTCAACAGCAAAATCAACCATTTTCACAATATCATCTTCACTTGAAACATCGGTTTTAATAAAACGAACATTATCTCCAAATCCCATATTTTCAACAATATCATTACCTTGATCATTCCAATCAGCTACAACAACTTGAGCACCTTCCTCTACAAATGCCTTAACAATAGCTTCACCAATACCACTGCGTCCTCCTGTAACAATTCCAACTTTTCCTTCAAGTATCATTTTTATTTTCCTCCTTTAAAAGATGGATAATTGTAACAGATATACGCAAAAGATGCAATAGCCTTGTTAAAAATAAAAAATATTGATTAAATCAATATTTTTTATTCATTTTCTGTTGCTTCTTCTTCAGAAGTTTCAGTTGTATCTTCTGTTATTTCATCAACAGAATCTTCACTTAATTCTTCTGATGATTTATTACTACTATTAATTTGATTAACAATACCTTTGCCAATAGTTTGTCCTAAAGCTGTTAGTTTTTCATCATCACCTAAGTAATCATAGTCTGTTTGAATATAACCTAATTCTATAAGGATTGATGGTACTGTATTATTGGCAATGACAATAATACCACTACCATCAACAATACCTAAATTATCTGTGTAATTTAATGTGTCCATTTGATTTAAAATAGCTTGTGCTAAGTTTTCACTTTCTTCTCCTGAAGCATAGATTTCGTAACCTGAAATAGAGTCTTCAGAGTCATAATCATTGACATGAATGGAAATAAAATAGTCAGCATTGTAGGTTTCACTCATTTGATAACGTACAGCTAGATCAGAGTCTTCGTCTGTTTCTATATTTGTATCACTATCTCTTGTCATAATGACTTCTACATTATTTTCTTTAAGATAGGATGATACTGCTTGTGCCGCTTTTAAATTGATTTGTGATTCATATAAATCTAAGCTTTCAATGGTATAACCTGTGTCATCTCCACCATGACCTGGGTCAATAATAACTGTAGCAATAGTTTCTTCGCTTGTTTCCTGTGTTGTTTCTTGAGATGTGTCATTGGTTATTTCAATGACTTCGTTTCTATTTAATATCAAATGAAGTAGCAAGCCGCCACCTTTAATAGCACCTATGACAATAGCTACTACAACGATTAGTGTAAAAATAATTCTCCCAAATCTAATTTTTCTATGTTTTCTCTTCATATATATCACCTAGAAAATATCATAACATGTTTTTTTAAAATAGAAAAGCCTAGAGATGATTCTCTAGGCTCCATTTTTTACATGAATTCTTGTGATTGCCTTCTTTAATGCAATTTCTGCTCTTAATATATCAATATCACCTTTTAATGATAAACGTTTTTCAGCACGTTGTTTAGCTTCTTGCGCTCTATGTAAATCAATTTCTTCAGGTGATTCAATGGCATTCGCAATGATGGTAGTTTCATCTTCACCAACATATACAAATCCACCTGCTATGGCAAAATGATATCTTTCATTATCCTTAACGTAATTGAGTTCAGATATATCAATGGCACTTGCAAGAGGAAGGTGATCCGCTAGAATACCTATTTGTCCAGATGTTGTTCTAATGTTAAGCAATTCTATTTCAGTTTGTTGATAGATACCTTTAGGTGTAACTATCTTGAGTTTAAACTTCTTCATTTTCTAACATCTTAGCCTTTTCAACTGCTTCTTCAATAGATCCAACATTATGGAATGCTTGTTCTGGTAAATGATCCCATTTACCTTCAAGGATTTCTTTAAATCCTTTGATTGTATCTTCTACTTTAACATATTTACCTTCAAGGCCAGTAAATTGGCTTGCAACTGAGAATGGTTGAGATAAATAGTTACGAACACGTCTTGCACGAGCTACAGTAACCTTATCCTCTTCACTTAACTCATCCATACCTAAAATTGCAATGATATCTTGTAATTCCTGGAATCTTTGTAAGATTTGTTGGACACCATGAGCCACTTCATAATGTTCTTGACCTACAACCAATGGATCAAGGGCTCTTGATGAAGAGCTTAATGGATCAACGGCTGGATAAATACCTAAAGCTGCAATAGAACGATCCAATACGACTTTAGCATCTAGATGAGCAAATGTTGTTGCAGGAGCAGGGTCAGTTAAGTCATCAGCAGGTACATATACTGCTTGTACTGATGTGATAGATCCTTTCTTAGTAGAAGTGATTCTTTCCTGTAATTGTCCCATTTCAGTAGCTAAAGTTGGTTGATAACCAGCTTGTGATGGTGAACGACCTAATAAAGCAGATACTTCTGAACCAGCTTGAGTAAAACGGAAGATGTTATCAATAAATAATAATACATCTTGATTTTGTTCATCTCTGAAATATTCAGCCATGGTTAAACCTGTTAACCCAACTCTTAAACGAGATCCTGGTGGTTCATTCATTTGTCCAAAGACAAGTGTTGTTTTACTTAAAACGCCACTTTCTTTCATTTCATAATATAAATCATTACCTTCTCTTGAACGTTCTCCAACGCCTGCAAATACTGAAATACCACCATGTTGTGTTGCAATATTGTTAATTAATTCTTGAATTAATACAGTTTTACCTACACCAGCACCACCGAATAATCCGATTTTACCACCCTTTACATATGGACAAATTAAATCAATAACTTTAATACCTGTTTCAAGGATTTCAGTTTCAGTTCTTTGTTCAGAATATGTTGGAGTACCTCTATGAATAGGCATTCTTTTCATAGATTCATCCATTGGTTCAAAACCATCAATTGGTTCACCTAAGACATTAAACATTCTACCTAATGTTTCTTCACCAACTGGTACTTCAATTGGATTTCCTGTATCTAAGGCATCTAAACCTCTAACCAAACCATCTGTAGGCCCCATTGCAACACATCTAACAACATCATCACCAACGTGTTGAGCGACTTCAACAACCAATTTAGTTCCTTGGTTATCAATTTCAATTGCATTATTTAAAGCAGGTAAATTTTCTGCATCAAAGGCAATATCTACAACTGGTCCAATGGCACGAACAATTTTTCCTATATTCGCCATAATACACCTCCTAAACTATACACTAGCTCCAGCCACAATTTCATTAATTTCATTTGTGATTTGGGCTTGTCTTGCTTGATTATATTCTAATAATAAGTCATCAATAATATTTTCTGCATTATCAGTTGCATTTTCCATAGAAATTCTTCTTGCTGCATTTTCACTTGTTACAGATTCTACTAAATATCCATAAAAAACTGATTGTAAATACATTGGTATCAAATGATCCAATACTTCTGCAGGACTTGGTTCAAAGATGGTATATTTATTTGTAACTTCTATATCTTTGAATTCATTAATATCTACAGGAAGTAATGTTTGGATATGTGGTGTAAATGTCATGTTGTTGACAAATTCTGTATAAAGTATTTTTATTTTTGAGATTTCTTTAGCTTTATACATATTTGTCAGTTCTCCAACTAAAGTAGTAATATCTTTAAAATCTAATGTAGAGTTTAATGAAAGATATGTATCGTTATAAGGAACACCTGTATGACTTAAATGAGCAGCACCTTTAGTACCAATCATATAAATCAAATCATCACTTGTAACTGTACTATCCATTAATTTATTGACATTTGCATTATAACCACCACATAAACCTAAACTAGATGAAATAATAATATAAACAACTTTACCTTCTTTATTTTCTTTAAGATAAGCATTATCTATACCTTTATTACTTGCTAGTATCTGAGCAACAGTATTTGTAACCATTGTATAATATGGTTTTAGTTCATCTAATTGGTTTCTCGTTTTTCTAAGTTTTGATGTTGCAACCAATTGCATAGCTTTTGTCATTTTTTTAGTTGATTCAACAGACTTAATACGTCTCTTGATTGCTTGCATCTGTGTTGCCATAACTAATCATCCTTATTCACTTTTAAGAATTTTTCAACAAAAGCTTTACTTATTTCTTTTAATCTATTAATTAAATCATCGCTTAATTCTTTTTTATCATTAATTTCGTCTAAGACTTCTGGATGATTTAATTCTACTTCTTCATATAATTCCTTTACAAAAGTAGATACTTTATTAACAGGAATTGTCTTTGTAAAGCCATATTTTAAAGCAAACAATGAAATAACCTGTTCACCTACAGATCTAGGTGAATATTGCGCTTGTTTTAAAACTTCTTTAACTTTTTCACCATGATCCAAAGTGGCTTTTGTAGAAGCATCCAAATCACTACCAAATTGCGCAAATGATTGCATTTCTTCATATTGAGCTAAATCTAGCTTTAATGAACTAGATACTTGTTTCATCGCTTTAATCTGAGCTGAAGAGCCAACACGTGAAACTGATAAACCAGTATCAATAGCTGGTCTAAAACCAGAGTTAAATAAATCTAATTGTAAGAAAATTTGTCCATCTGTAATAGAAATAATATTTGTAGGAATATAAGCTGAAATATCACCAGCTTGTGTTTCTACAATAGGAAGTGCTGTAATAGAACCTCCACCATTTTCTTCATTCAAGCGACATGCTCTTTCCAATAATCTTGAGTGTAGATAGAATACATCACCTGGATAAGCTTCTCTTCCTGGTGGTCTCTTTAATAATAAAGACACAGTACGATAAGCTACGGCATGTTTTGATAAATCATCATAAACAATCAAAACATCCTTACCTTGTTCCAACCATTCTTCACCCATAGCACAACCAGCATATGGGGCAATATATTGAATTGGTGCTAATTCACTCGCTCCAGCAGATACTACTACTGTATAATCCATTGCGCCACCTTGTCTTAATTTTTCAACAATTTGAGCAACTGTAGAATTCTTTTGACCAATCGCAACATAGATACAATACATATTTTGACCTTTTTGATTCAAAATTGTATCAATCGCAATAGCTGTCTTACCTGTTTGTCTATCACCGATAATCAACTCACGTTGACCTCTACCAATTGGAATAATCGCATCAATTGATGTAATACCTGTTTGAACTGGTTGATCAACGGATTTTCTCGTCATAACCCCACTAGCAACTCTTTCAATTGGTCTTGTATTTGTATAACTAATTTCACCTTGTCCATCAATAGGTTGTCCTAATGCATTAACAACTCTACCAAGCAAGCCATCACCAACTGGTACTTCAATAATTCTACCAGTACGTTTCACTTCATCGCCTTCCTTGATAGCATCTGCACTACCTAATAATACAGCTCCAACACTATCTTCTTCAAGGTTCATAACCATTCCATAAATATCATTAGGAAATAGTAACAATTCACCTAACATTGCATTATCTAAGCCATGAATAACACTAACACCATCACCAACGGTGATAACTGTACCCACATCTTTAGATTCTATCTTATCTTGATAATGCTTAATTTGTTCCTTGATAATTGCACTTATTTCATCAGGTCTTAAATCCACACTATCACCTACCTTCTTAATAACTCTTTCTTTAATGATCCTAATTTATATGAAAGTGAATCATCATAAATATGATTATCTATTTCTACTCTAACTCCACCGATTAAAGATTCATCTATAATCACATTCAATTCAACTTTCGCATTCAACTTTTGACCGATTGCTGTTTCAATCTTTTGAACTTCTTCATCTGATAATTCATAAGCACTATAAACTTTACCCACTTTAATACCAAAATAATCATTACATAAAGATTGAAATTCATCGCAAATTCCCATAATAGCATTAATTCTTCTTTTCTTAATTAATAATAATAAGAAATTATAAACATAATCACTTACCTGTCCTAAAAAGCTTTGATCGATCACTTCTTTTTTAGTATCCATTGGTAAAGCCACATGTCCAAAGAATTTAACAATCGCTTCATCTGCAAAAACAGATTGAACCTTGATCATATCCTTTTGATATTCTTTAACTTTATTTTCTTCTTTAGCAAGTTCAAACAATGATAATGCATAACGTGTATAAACTGTATCCATTAGTTCACAACCTTATCCACAAATTCTTCAACAAATTGTTGATTTTCTGTTGTATTCATTTCTTTTTGCATAACTTTAGTAGCTACTTCAATAGCTATATCAACAATCTCTTGACGCATTTCATCCCTTGCTAAAAGTTTTTGTGCTTCGATTTCTTTATCTGCTAAAGCAATCTTATTTTGAGCTTCAATTCTTGCTTCTTCAAGAATTTGATTTTTAGCTTTATTCGCATCATCTTTAGCTCTATCAATAATATCACGATATTCTTTAGCTGATTCCTTAGCTTGAATTTCACTTTCTTCTACAAAGACTTTAGCTTGTTCATTCATATTTTTAGCTTCATTGATTTGATTTTCAATATAATCAGCTCTTTTAGCAAAATATTCTTGAACAGGAGTCCACAAAAATCTTCTGAAAATAATAAGTAAAATACCAGTTGATATCAATTGGATAATTAATGTTGTCATATTAGGGAATAGTTTAGACGCAATATCTATATCCATACTTATTCCTCCTATTTTTATTTATTAATATACGAATAATAAAATAAGTGACACTAATAAACCATAGATAGCTACTGTTTCAGATAAGGCAACACCTAAAATCATCATAGTACGAATTTTACCTTCAGCTTCAGGATTTCTTCCTACTGCTTCAACAGCCTTACTAGCTGCAATACCTTCACCAATACCTGTACCTAAACCTGCACATACTGCAATACCAGCTGCAATTGCAATTAATCCTACATCTGTCATTTTTTTATCCTCCTAATTATTTAATTTTTCTAAAATATCTTTAACTAGTTATCTGCTTCAACTGCAATTAATATACTAGATAAAGTGACAAAAACCAACGTTTGAATGAACCCTGCAAAAATATCAAAGTAACAATGCAATGCAGGGGCAATAATAGGTCCGAATACATTTACAGGGAACAAAAAGCTTGAAAGCCAACCTGTAAACGAATATACGAGTGACATCAAAATAGTACCACTTAAAATATTACCAAATAAACGCATTGATAATGAAATCAATGGAGAAATTGTACTTAGTATATTTGTAGGTGGTATAAGCATATCCTTTATGTAAGAAAATCCACCTTTAGTTTTGATTGAATTCCATTGTATTAAAGCAAATGTTATCAATGTAATGGCTAATGTAATAGAATAGTTAGATGTAGGTGCATCAAAACCTATCAAACCACTTAAATTAGCACATATCAGATAAACAAACATCATACAAAAATATGGATAGTAATTCTTCTCAAACTGTTCAGGCATAATAGACTTCATATAATTATACCCTACTTCGACCCCTGTTTCTACAAGCAATACAATACCTTTAGGTTTAGCAATTGGATCTGCTTTTTTAACTTGATTACCTGCATAGATAAATAGAATTCCTAAAGCAACCATAATAATCAAAGAAAAGACCAATTCAACCTGAAGTGTAATATGTACAGTTTGAATCAACGGTGCATTGATCATTCACTTCACCTCCTTTTAAACCCTTCTACATAAATTGTTAACTTTGTGACTAAATATCCCACTAAAACACCTATAAGATGAAAGTATACTGTTTTAATAGCTAATATAAATCCACCAGCATATAAACCTAACTTTAGCAATAAGATAATCACTACAATAAGTGGTGCCCATCTTCCTAAAGCTAATATTGTATCTGTCATCTTAATGTTGAGATAAAAGACCAAACAATTAATGACATAGCCTAGAATAAATCCTAAGATAAATGAAATATCCTTTAGAAATAATCCTATTATTCCAAATAAGAGACAGCCAAAGGCTAATAAATAAATTGAATTTTTATAAATATCTTTTTCATTCATTTTCTTACTCCTTATTGAAATATGAGTCATTATACCAAAGTATTCCCAATATTTCCAATAATCTTATCATAAGATATATTCTGTTTGTTATCTTATCATGAACTTAACAAAAAATATAGCTATTTTGTGAAATATTGAACAAAAAATTAACATAGTTCATTCCACAAAACAAAAACTGGCTAAGGACAGATAATTATAGTGCCTTACCCAGTTAACCACGTTTTCCGTTTGGAACAACTGCATTGTATCAAATATTCTCTAATTGTCAAGAACCATTTCAAAAGAGAATTGTTTTCTATCGACAAGAATTTCTTTAAAACCAAATTTGAAATATAAATGAACTGCTGTTTCATTATTATATGATTAGACTTCAATCAAACGATATCCAGTTTCTACTGGCTTAACATGCATTTAGTTAAATATTATTGTTTTCAATTTTATTATTCTTATTACCTTTATAATGTTTGGACCAATCAGGAATACCTCCAGGAAAACCATCATATAACTGACCTTCATCTATTCCAAATTCAGTTAATTCAACTTTTGCAACTGAAACATCTTCTCCTGCATAAATATGATAATAATGACCAGTTTTTTCATCAAATACTTTCATCTGTTAAACCTCCCTTTTTTATAATTTGCTATAATATATTATTATCATATGGTAATTCACGTCAAATTGCAATTATTTGCATAAAATTATTTTTTGTTGCATGATAAAAGCCAGTATTTTCTACTGGCTTAACATTCATTTAGTTAAATATTATCGTTTTCAATTTTATTTTTCTTGTTACCTTTATAACAAACAGACCAATTAGGAATAGTTCCTGGTTTACCATCTAACAAAATATCTTCAGCCAATTGTTTTCGTTCTGCTTCTGTCATAGAATCGTCTAAAAAAGAGATTTCTTCGCCACCATATACAAGATAAACATCACCAGTTACTTCATCATACATTTTCATTTTTCAAGCCTCCTTTTTCAAAAAAATCATACAGGTCCTTGTCTTTAGTATACAATAACTTAGGGTTAATTACAAACGTTTCATAACCCACACTAACATATTCTTCAAGCATATCAAACTCTAATTTTACTTTTTTATCCAAATATTCTTTATACAAAATATACGTTCTACCTTGATACTTTCTTATAAATTTATCTGACTCAACATAAGTATACATATCATTATTTATATAATTTGAACTTACCTTTAATGAGTTTTCTAATATATCTTGCATAATTGTTTTTAATTCACAGTTTTCATAAAGATTATTGATATCCACAAACGCATGCCCTAATTCATGTGCTACCATACCTTCTTTAGGCTTTTGCTTATTAATTCCAATTATTTTATTATTACCATCATAATATGTTTCATCCAATGATTTAACAATTTTGATATCATTATCAATCAAAAACTGCAAATGATCTAAAGGGATTATTTTAAAATCTCTTTTCACAATATCTTTCACTTCGTCATCAATACTTAGCTGTGACATCATTTGCTCAACCATATAATCAGAGTTAAATACTCTCTTAGGTTGAGGTACAAATGTGAAAGCAATTGTATCATCATATAATCTTGACTTATAATACACATACTTTTCTCTTAGTTTTTCACTTTCATCATAGTTAACATAATAATACGTTTTTTCCTGCTTAATCCATAAACTCATTTTCATCTTCCTCTCGTATAAAATAAAAAGAAGCAATCATATAAATGATTACTTCTGTTAGGAGTACATAAAAATACCCCTTACTATTATATATACGCTTGAAAGTCTCAATTTTTCTTTTTATTTTTTCAAAAAATTTAAATTTTTTTATAATTCATACTATTAGCAATCTATTCTACCATCATAAACTTAACGACAATACTTAATTGTCCATTATCTTTAGTAGCATATATTTGACCACCTAATCTTAATACAAATTCTTTTGCGATAGCTAATCCTAAACCTGTATGCCCATTCGTACGTGATATATCCGTTGTATAGAATTCTTCAAACATTTTATCAACATCTACATCATCTAATAATTCATTAGTAAAGATAATTTGTATATTTTCATCCTTTATCACTTGAATATATAAATCTCCATTACTATGCATAAATGCATTATTGATTAAATTATCAAAGATTCTTGTTAATAACATAACATTAGAATTTAATTCTATTTGATGATAATGATTATCATAGTGAATCATACGATTCTTTTTTGAAAAATCATCACAAAACCCAACAATGGAGTTTTCTAAAACAGTTATGAGATTTATTTTTTCTATTTCTATCTTATTTTCACTAGAAACTATTTTTGAAAACTCAAAGAAAGAATCGATAAGTTCTTCTAATTTTTTTAATCTTTCTTCTATAATTTTAAGTTCTTTAAGTCTTTCTTCTTCTTCATTCATTTCATTGTTTAATATAATATCAATATATCCTACTGCTGAAGTTAAAGGCGTTCTTAAATCATGAGATATATTGGTTATCATTTTTCTAAGTGATTGATTCTTTATTTCATATTGTGTTTCCATATTATTGAATTCTTTAATTAAATTATTTATTTCTATAAGAATAGTATTGATATCTTTAATATTGTATTGTGTATGTATGAGTTGATTACTATGACTATTTTTTATAAATTCAATTTTACTTGGAATGCTTCTTAGTTCTTTGTTTATCAAAAAAAGATAGGTTGATAAAATGATAATAATAATTATAAGTATCAATATAATCAATATCATGCTTATCACCTATCCTTTCTTATTTAATTTCTGCTTTTTTAAATGATAGATATCCTATTACATTAAATATTAACATATAAAGCACACCTAATATAAAACAATATAATATATATTTTAATGATGGATTTGATGCAAGATTGGTCAAGGCATTTTGTAGTTCGTAATTCATATAGAAATCTGTATTGATTCTAAGAACACCTATTATTCCACTACAAATAATTTGAAACAACATAATAAATGGTATTGTAATAGTATTAAAGGTTGATGTTTTTCTTAACAAGAATGCTAATGATACTAAAAAGCTAATAATACCATACAGCATTGGTAATTGAATTAAAGTAATTTTCGTAATATCAGTTAATTGACTGTAGAAGCCTTTGCCATTAATGAAATAATTTAAAATATAGGATATATAATTGTTGAAGAAGATAAAGCATGTACCTAATAGTAATGTTAGTATAAGTTTAGATAAATAGTATTCTTTTCTGCTAATAGCAGATGATAATGAATTTTTAATAGATTTATTGGAAAAGTCTGTTGTAATTGCTAGGACAACCAAGACAATAAATACATAATACATATTAATATTATAACCTATAATTTCCTTATCTAACGCAAAAGCACCTTCTTCTTTCATAATACGACGATATTCACCTAAAGAATCCGCTTCTTCTAATTCGTTAGTTAATTCAACACCATTTGTATTATTTGTATTAGTACTTACACTTATACCGACACTAAAAGGTTCCATTAATACAACACTTGTTAAAGATATAAATATTATGACTATTATTAATACATAAATAGCTTTACATTTAAATATTCTATATAAATCAGATCTTATTAAATTAATCATATAAACTCTCCTCTACCAGGTTTTTAAAGTAATCTTCTAAAGATATACCTGTTTCTTTTAATTCTTTAACTTCGATATTATGTGTTACCAATGTTTTATTGACAATACTACTATTATCTAGATAATCATAGAGTCTTATTTCTTCTTTGTTGATAACTATATATTTTGTGGTTTGAAGGTCTTGTTCTAATATTGTACATACTTTTGTGATATCAGGTGTTTTGATAAAAATACATTTAGAACATTCTAAACCTAATTCTTCTTTAGATAGTTCCTTAATGACTTTGCCCTTTTCAATGAAACAAAATTTATTAGCTAATAAATATAATTCAGATAATATATGACTTGATATTAATATTGTAATACCTTTTTCTTCATTGAGTTTTTTAAATGTTTCTCGTAAATGACTAATACCTATAGGATCTAAACCATTGATTGGTTCATCCAAAATAATGAAATCTGGATTATCTAATAATGCAAATGCTATGCCTAATCTTTGTTTCATACCTAATGAAAAATTCTTAAACTTTCTTTTCTTAATATCTGTTAATTCAACTAAAGATAAAGCATCTGTTATTTGTGTATCATCTACGATACCCTTTTGAATAGCATAATATTTTAAATTATCATAAGCACTTAAGTTTGGAAAAAATGCTGGATTTTCAATAAGACAGCCTATTCTTCTTTTGGTTTGGGTTAAATCTTTATCACTATTTTCAAATAATTCTATCTCACCTGATGTTCTATCAGACAGTGTTGTAATAACCTTCATCAATGTTGTTTTTCCAGCACCGTTACGACCAATAAGGCCATAAATATCACCCTTATTAATTTGAACAGATACATTATTCAAAGCGATAAAATCTTTGTATTTTTTTGTTAAATTGGTTGTTTTCAAAATTATATCATTCATTGTATTGACTCCTTACACTGTCATTATAGAAAAAATGTGTTAAATAACCCTTAACACATTTCTTAAAAAAGTCTTAAATATTATTGTTTTAAACGATAACCTATACTCCATATTGTTTCAATATATTCATCATTTGGATAAGCAGATTTTAATTTATTCCTAATTTTACTGATATGAACATTTAAAGTGTTATCATCACCAGAATCTAAACCATTCCATACAAGCTCTATAAGCTGATTTTTCGTATGAACGATGTTTGGATTTTGCATCATGACTTTTAGTAATTCAAATTCAGTTTTAGATAAAGAGACATGTTGTTGATGGCATAGGACAGTATGAGTTGATATATTCATTTCAATATCTTTAAAAGTTAATATGTTTTCTTTAACTGATTGATTTGCATGTCTTAATTGTACCTTAATACGTGCTAATAACTCATCATTATTAAATGGTTTAGTAACATAATCATCTGCACCTAGTTCAAACAAATTGAGTTTTTTACCCATTTCACCAATTGCACTTACAACTATAATTGGTACATCTTTTTTCTTTTTTTAGTTCACATATTATTTCTTCACCATTTTTACCTGGCAACATCAAATCAAGGATAATAAGATCAACAGATGAATCATGTAATAATATACCTTCTGTTCCAGAATAAGCACTCATAACTTCGTAATGATTAAATATAAGTAATGTTTTTAACATATCACTAATATTATTATCGTCTTCAATAATGAGTATTTTATACATATTCATCACCTCTTTAGATATTATAAATGTACTTAAATCTTTATGCAATCTAAAAAAATGTTAAGAATGTTGACTTATAATACACTTATCTAAATATTATCGTTTTCAATTTTATTTTTCTTGTTACCTTTATAACAAACAGACCAATTCGGAATACCTCCAGGATAATTATCATATAATTGACCTTCATCCATACCAAATTCAGTTAATTCTGCTACTTCACTCTGTAATTTTTCACCATTATACACATAATAAATATCATCATTAATTTCATCAATAACTCTCATCCAACAAACCTCCTACAAATATTATTTTACCATGATATGGTATTATCATATAGCAATTCAAGTCAAATTGCAATTATTTGCATAAAATTATTTTTTACACATTATAAAAACCAGTATTTTCTACTGGTTTAACACTCAACTAAATATTATCGTTTTCAATTTTATTCTTCTTATTACCCTTATAACAAACAGACCAGTCAGGAATGCCTCCAGGATTTCCATCTAACAAAATATCTTCTGCCAATTGTTTTCGTTCTTCTTCTGTCATTGAATCATCTAAAAAAGAGATTTCCTCGCCACCATATACAAGATAAACATCGCCAGTTACTTCATCATACATTTTCATTTTGCAAGCCTCCCTTTTCAAAAAAATTATACAATTCCTTGTCTTTAGTATACAATAACTTTGGGTTAATTACAAACGTTTCATAGCCAACACTCACATATTCTTCGAGCATATCAAACTCTAATTTTACCTTTTTATTCAAATATTCCTTATACAAAATATACGTTCTACCCTGATATTTTCTTATAAATTTATCTGACTCAACATAAGTATACATATCATTATTTATATAATTTGAACTTACCTTTAATGAATTCTCTAATATATCCTGCATAATTTCCTTTAATTCACTATTTTCATAAAGATTATTAATATCAACAAAAGCATGTCCTAATTCATGTGCTACCATGCCTTCTTTTGATTGCGATACATCAATATTAATTGTCTTATATTTACCACTATAAAATGTCTCGTTTGTTGATTTAACAATTTTGATATCATTATCAATTAAAAACTGCAAATGATCTAAAGGTATTATCTTAAAATCTCTTTTCACAATATCCTTTACTTCATCATCAATACTTAGCTGTGACATCATTTGATCAACCATATAATCAGAATTAAATACTCTTTTAGGTTGTTGTGCAAATGTAAAAGCAATTGTATCATCATATAGTTTTGACTTATAATACACATACTTTTCTCTTAGTTTTTCACTTTCATCATAATTAACGTAATGGTACGTTTTTTCCTGCTTGATCCATAAACTCATTTTCATCTTCCTTTCGTATAAAATAAAAAGAAGCAATCATATAAATGACTACTTCTGTTAGGAGTACATAAAAATACCCCTTATTATATATATACGCTCGAAAGTCTCAATTTTTCTTTTTATTTTTTCAAAAAAGTTTAAATTTTTTTATAATTCATACTATTAGCAACATATTTAATCAATTTTTCTGTAGTTACATTTGAGGTCATATGATATGTTTTATAACTATCTGTTTCTATGTATACAATATTATTTAGAAGATATAATGTATAAATTTCATTATGACTACATAATGTTATAACTACTGATTGATTAACATCAGTTGTAGAAATAGCCTCTCTAAGAAATAAATTACTCAAATGCTGTTGATATGTTGTGGATTGTAGAATATTGATAATTGCATTGAATTCATTATCTGATGAATTCAATGTTGGTGTTTCATAGGTATTTTGTGATATGTTTCCTTCATCATCAATATTCATGACTACAACACTTCCATATAATGACTCCACTGAATCTATATCAATGATGTCATTTAATGAGTAAGGATAACAGCAATATAACAACACTATCATAAATATAACTACAAAAGCACTTAAAATCTTCTTATACACAAAAACACACTCCTTGTAGATAGAATATACAAGGAGTGTGTATAATCTTTGAAATATAAATTAAATTTATGTTAATTTACATAACTGCAAAACATATCACCAACAGCAGCTAAAGTAAACAATACCATATTAATTGTCTTCACTTTAAAATAATTGCTTAATAATCCTACAATAGGTTAAGCAACTAATGACACGTTAGTAGCATTATAATTCTTTTGTTACTATAATTATATTTTTCAAATGATATTTTCAATGTTATAATGTTGTGGAGGTGATTATATGCTTATTAGAGAGAAATTAGAGAATGGTGATTTTTCTAATAGCGAAAGAGTGATTGTTGATTATATCTTAGATAATAAAATGAAAATTAAAGATATGACAACTAAAGAAATAGCAAATGCTACTTATACATCACCATCTACATTAATAAGAATAGCTCATAAGATGAAATATAAGGGTTGGAATGATTTAAAAGAAGCTTATTTGAAGGAAGAAGAGTATTTAGAGTCTCATTTTTGTAATATTAATGCAAATATTCCTTTTGAAAATAATGATACGATTATGTCTATTGCTTCTAAATTAGCAACTTTAAAGAAAGAATCCATTGATGATACGTTATCTTTATTACTTCATGATGATTTACAAAAAGCCGTACAAATGATAAGAAAATCGTCTTCTATATATCTTTTTGCGGTGAGTAATAATGGTTTAATTACGCAAGAGTTTGTTCATAATATGACGAGAATTGGTAAGGATGTGAAGTCTTGTACGTTACAAGGTGAATATGTTTATACAGCAGCAATAGTACCTAAAGGAGCTTGTGCGATTATTGTTTCCTATAGTGGAGAGACACCTATATTGGTGAATGTGATAAAGACTTTGAAGAATAAGGATATTCCTATTATTGGGATTACAAATATTGGTGATAATACGTTATCTAGGAATGCTGATGTAGTTTTAAAGATTTGTACAAGAGAAAGGTTGTATTCAAAGATAGCAACGTTTTCTACAGATGTGTCTATTGAATATATTTTAGATTTACTTTATTCATGTGTTTTTGCGTTGGATTATGATAAGAATTTAGACAAAAAGATTGCGATATCAAAAATGATTGAGAAGGGACGCTTCTCAACCATTGAGTATGTGAAAGAAGAAGATTTTTAGAAGTTGAAATGATCAGGGTCTGGCCCTGCTCTTTTATTTTGATTTAAGTGATTCATGGCGTTCATTTCTTCATCATTTAGTTCAAAATCAAAGATTTTGATGTTTTCTATGATTCTTTCTTTGTGGATTGATTTTGGTAAGACAATGATATGTCTTTGGAGTAACCAACGTAGTATTACTTGGGCTGATGATTTGTGATGTTTATTGGCTATTTCTAGTATTTCTGGAATTTGGAGACATTGACCACTACCTAGTGGTGACCATGCTTCTAAACGTATTTTGTTTTCGTTACAAAAGGATATGGTTTCTTCGTCTTGCATGGTTGGATTGATTTCGATTTGATTAACACTTGGTATTTTATGGACTTTAGATAATAGGTTTTGTAGATGAGATTTTCTAAAGTTTGAAACACCGATGGTTTTAATATAACCTTCTTCTTTTAACTTTTCCATTTCTAGGTAAGCTTCTACATAACCATCAACAGGCCAATGAATAAGATACAAATCAACATAATCTAAACCTAGTTTCTGTAAACTTGTCATCAAAGCTTCTCTGGTATTACCTTTTCTAATATCATCATTCCATAGTTTTGTAGTAATGAATAATTCACTTCTACTAATTCCACTTTCTTTAATGGCTTCGCCTACAGCTTCTTCATTACCATAACAAGCAGCTGTATCAATATGACGATAACCTGCTTCAAAAGCATCTAATACAGCTTGTTTAGTGTCTTTGCCACTTTGCCAAACACCTAAAGCAATAATAGGCATTTGGGTTGTACAACATAGTTTGACTTTTGTTTCTTTATTCATATTGTCCTCCTAACTTTCTTTTTATAAATTTTCTAAAATAAGTATAATTAGTGATAGTTGTGATTAAATCTGAAATGGGTTCAGCCAAGACAACAGCCATCATTGGCCATGGTAATAGATGTGGTAATATGAATATTAATGGTATTAATAAAATAATCTTACGATAGAAGGCAAAGAAGAATGATTTCTTTCCTTCACCTAAAGAATTGTATGTCTGTTGACATGTTGAATTAATACCCATAATACAACCACCAAATATATAGACACGAAGCGTTTGACAAGCTATGCTCATGAGTTCATTATCACTAGTAAATATACCTACAAATAATTGAGGGAATAGTTCCATTAATATGACTGCTATCATGCTATAAGAGCATGTTACTTTTAATGCTAGAGATATGGTGTCTTTGACTCTTTGAGAGCTTTTAGCACCATAGTTATAACTAATAATCGGTTGACTTCCTTGAGCTACACCTTCTATTGGCATGAGGATGAATTGAAACATGGATGACATAATGGTCATGGAACTAACTGCTAGGTTACCACCATAGAGTAATAATTGTTGATTGAAACATATGGTTAGTAGTCCTTCAGTGGATGACATAAAGAATGGTGATAGACCTAATGATATGATTTGTTTGAGTATTCTTAGATTGGGTTTTAGATAGGCTTTTCTTATATGTAGGATAGATTTTTTACCAAACATGAAGCTTAATACCAACATGCAAGAAACACCTTGGGCTATCACAGTCGCAAGCGCTGCGCCTTTAACACCTAAACCTAATACATTGATAAAGATAGGATCTAATATAATATTAAGTAATGCACCTATGATGACATTACGCATTGTAAAGCTGGTAAAGCCTTGGGCATTAATAAAGCAATTCAAACCTATGGTTAATTGGATAAATATAGTACCCATAGAATAGATTGTAATATAATCTCTAGCATATCCAATTGTTTCATTACTTGCTCCAAATAAATATAATATTGGATCTTTAAACAAAGCTACAACAATAGTAATCGTTAAAGAACAAATCACTAAAGATATAAAACTATTCGATAAAATACGATCAGCTTCTTCTTTATTATTCTCTCCTAAACGAATAGAACTTAAAGGAGAACCACCTCTACCAAACAAACCATTAAAAGCATTAATAATTGTAGTTAATGGAACACATAGACCAATGGCTGCCATAGCCATGGCACCATTGTCTAGTCTTCCTATATACATACGATCAACTAAATTATAGATAAGTGTGACAATTTGACCACATATAGCAGGTAGTGCTAAAGAATATAATAGTTTTGATATTTTTTCATTGGCTAATCTTTCTTCCATGTTTTAAACCTCCTAGAAAGCAAAATACCACAAATTACTTTTTAAAAAAATAAAACGTCATTGTTTTAAAATGACGTTTACATTTGTTTCAATATTTATGTTGTTTTTTTAAAATATAGTTCTAATTTAGCATTGTAATGTGTACATAACATTCTATTTAACATGATTTTTTTATTTCATCTTTCTATGTTTGTATTATATGTTATTGTATATAAAAGCAAAAAAAAGGAACCATTATCAAATATTTGATAACGGTTCCTTTGTAAGTAATATTAATTATATTAATTTTATGACACTAAATTTCTTTAAACTTAGTTCTGTAAATAACGCATAAAATTCTCTTTGTTCTCTAAAGATGTAGTTGTTGGTCTGCCTAGATCTTCTCTAGAACCAATACTACATTTTACTTCTATAAAATATAGTTCATTACTTTCCTTAGCATTTAATAATTCTTTATCCAAATCATTAAAATTTTCAACACTTACAGCATTTGAATAACCGCATGCCTTAGCAATCTCAACTATATTAATATTGCCAGCTACAGTTGGCATTCCTCCAACTGTTTCATGCGCTTCATTATTGATTACTAGATGAACAAGATTATCAGGTTTATTATTTCCAATAACTGCCATTGAGCCCATATGCATCAAAACTGCTCCATCGCCATCTATACACCATATTTTTTTATCAGGCTTGTTTATTGCTACGCCTAATGCTATAGAACTGCTATGTCCCATTGATCCAACTGTTAAAAAATCATATTTATGACTTTGATTATTAGAAACTCTAGCTTCAAACAATTCTCTGCTTGCCTTTCCTGTTGTAGATATTATTGGATCATCACCAGTCACCTTTATAATATGTTTAATAACATCTTCTCGTTTCATCTCATAAGAATTTGTATATTCTATTTTTTCATCATACGATAAGGCACCCTTACATATTACAAAAGCTACATCCTTACCAGTTTTTAAAATTTCCTGATATTCATTCATTATAGATTGAAGCTCTTCTTCCGTAGTATCCTTTGTAACAACGAAAGACTCAATATCCATATCCTTCAATAACTGAATTGTAACTTCACCTTGATAAATATGTTGAGGCTCATCATGTACACCAGGCTGTCCACGCCATCCTATCACAAAGATAACAGGTATTGCATACACTTTATCATTTAAAAGTGATGCAACGGGATTGATAATGTTTCCTTCACCACTATTTTGCATGTAAACAACCGGAATCTTTCCAGTAGCCAAATGATATCCAGCTGCTAAAGCAGTGCTATTACCCTCGTTAGCAGCTATAACATGATGCTTTGAATCAATACCATATGTATTCATTAAATAATTGCATAATGCTTTTAACTGAGAGTCAGGAACTCCTGTATAAAAATCACTGTTTAAAATTTTTACAAAATTTTCTACCTTCATCTATATATTCTCCTCTTTTTCAAACATCTTATGATATATGTTATTAATATCATTTAAATTTAATTCAACTGGATTATTCTTTAATCTTACTGGATTTACGGAATTTACTAGTTTATTGTAATCTGACATATCTTTCATAACAGGCACATTCAATTCTAATCTTTTTATAATAGCATTTAACTTATAAATCGAATCTTTTACTGTATCGCAATTCATAGCTATTGCAATTTCATTGAAAATTCCAATTAAATAATCCCTTCCTCTGGAATCAATACACTTATCAATATTTTCATACATATATGGCCACAACTGAGATACACATAAAACTGCTGCATGTCCATGAGCAATACCATATAAGCTTGTAAGCTTATAGCACAATGCGTGGCCTGCTGTTGTTTGAGTTATATTGATAGCTTTTCCAGCAGTATAGGCTGCTTCCATCATATTTTTATAGGATGATTCATTATTATTAATGTAATCTTCCATATTTTCCATTATCAGTTGAATCGCTTTTTTAGAATATTTTTTACTTTCATCATTGGAATTAACTGACCAGTATGATTCTATAGCATGACATAAGGCATCCATCATAGTTGCCTTCTTTTGATATAATGGCAATGTAGATAATACAGAAGTATCTATAATTACTGTTGAAGGTATGCAGCTATAATCCGTTATAGATTGCTTTTCACCATTGTAATAAATGACTGCATATCTTGTGGCTTCACTGCCGGTTCCTGCTGTTGTTGGTATTGCAGCAAGCTTGATATCATTTGGTATGATTTCCTGTTCAAGATAATTTTTTGTATCATCCATATTAGAATAAAGCTTGATACATTTAGCCACATCCATAGCACTGCCTCCACCAGCAGCTATGATAACATCATATTTTTTGGAATTAAAAAGTCGAACTCCTTCGACAACTGATTCATATAATGGATTTGGCTTAAAATCATTAAAATAATATATTTGAATTCCCTGATTTTCCAGTTTATTAAAATAATGACTAATCTTTAGATACTGAAATGAATTGTCACATACCAGAAAAATTCTTCTTATGTTATTGTTTTTTATAAATTCATTAATTTCCTGATATGTATCAGTTGCATAAATAACATTCTGTACATTCATTTCTAATCTTCCTCTGGAATTAAAGTAATTATATCCTTGATAGACATGCACATATCATCACATTCCTGGGCTCTATGGTTTTTCAGTATTGTTTTTGCTGCATTCTGCATTGCAGGGAATCCTGCACGAGTCAACTGATTAGCATAGATAATGACATTTACTCCACATTTTTTGAATTCCTCTTCTGTAACACTGTTGAATGATGTTGGCACAACAACAATTGGTGTTATCTTATCAGAAGCTCTAAATTTTTCTACAAATTCAAATATTTCAGCAGGATCCTTCTTTCTGCTGTGAATCATAATGGCATCTGCTCCAGCTTCTACAAATGCAAAAGCTCTTTCCAATGCATCTTCCATTCCTTTTTCAAGAATAAGGCTTTCTATACGAGCACAAATCATAAAATCCTTTGTTTTTTGTGCTTTCTTTCCTGCAGCTATCTTAGCTGAGAAATTTTCAATCGAATCTTGTGTCTGTGCAACTTCATTGCCAAATAAGGAATTCTTCTTTAATCCTGTCTTATCTTCAATGATAATCATGGAAACGCCCATTCTCTCAAGTGTCTTGACTGTATAAACAAAGTGTTCAGTTAATCCTCCAGTATCACCATCAAAGATAATTGGTTTTGTAGTGACTTCCATAATATCATTGATTGTCTGGAATCTTGATGTCATATCAACAAGTTCAATGTCAGGTTTACCTTTTGCAGTAGAATCGCATAATGAACTTACCCACATTCCATCAAACTGACGAGCCTGTCCATTATCATGAACGACTGTTTTTTCGACTATTAATCCTGTAATTCCGCTATGAGCTTCCATGAATGTAATTGTGCCTTTCATATCCAACGCCTTTTTTAATCTGGCTCTACGAATATCAGGCAATGATAATTCTTCTCTGGTACGTTTTTCCAATGTCTGATATTTTTCATCCTTGGCATAAGGATATTCAACAAGCTTGCCACCATATGAAGATAATATTGATGTAACTTCATCACGTATTGGTTTTTGAAAACCAGTTAGCCAGTCATCACCATGTACAATATAGTCTGGATGATATTTTTCAAGATTGTCTTTATAACTCAATGTTTTCTGTTCAACTACTTTATAGACACCATTAATATTTTCAATCATGCTTTTTCTCTCAGAATAAGGCAGCAATGGAAAACGTTTGTAGCTTATAACAGCTTCATCAGATAAAACACCTATGATCAGTTTTCCTAATTTTCTTGCTTTTTTAATAATTTCAATATGACCACTGTGAATTATATCAGTAGAAAAACACATATAAACTGTTCTATTTTCGATTTCATTTAAACGATTAGTTACAACAGCTAAATCGTTCGGATTATCAATTTCACAGCATAACTGATTTCTTATATCCAATGGCTGCATATCTATTTGATCTGATATTTCATTGAATGCATTTTCTGCATAGCAGTTTACATTATTATTTTCAATATAAAAAGCTATTTCATCTAACCATTTTTTCCAGTCTTCTCTAGTAAGATAATATAATGGTTGCGATGCCATAGCATTATTAAAAAATTCTATTCCAATTTTTCTAACCTTATTATTTTCAATCACTGCCTTGAAATCCTTCTCAGGCAAATCTGCTGTTGAGCTAATAATCACGCTGCTTTGTTTTTGAGATAGTAACGAATCAAATACACTATTTTCAAAAACCATATCACCATGCATAAGTATTATATCATCATCAAGATAATCACTTGCCATATATATAGAATATATATAATTTGTATCCTTATATTTTGGATTCTTTACAAATGTTATATTACATGGTAAATCTAGACTGTTACAATAATTAATTAACACATTATCAAAAGCCCCTATTGTCATTACTACTTCTTTGATGCCTGCTTCACAAATCATATTTATTTGTCTGCTAAGAATAGTTTCAGTCTTACTTATCTCAGTCATACATTTTGGATGTTCTGATGTAAGAACTCCCATTCTGGTTCCTAAACCTGAATTTAAAATTAATACTTTCATTATAATATATCCCCCTAAGTTAAAATTTTTATATTAATTAAAACTACTTTTTCTTTGTTTTTAAAAATGCAAATATTTTATCTTTATTTTTCATTAAACTAATTCCAATTATAATTATTGATATAATAAAAACGGTATATCTAATAATTATTTTATCGTATAAAAAACTCATTATTAAAGAGAACATTACTATTACAAATGAGATTCCTATTAGTGGTTTCATATCATAAATTTGTTCCTTAACAACAATTCTCATAGCAAAATAATCAAAAATTGTTTGTAATATATAGCAAAATAGAGTTGTATATCCAGCGGCTAAAAATCCATATTTACTAATAAAAATATAATTAAGTATAATATTTGCGATTGCTGCAAAACAACTACTATACATTACATATTTTGGCTTTTTATAATAATAAATTACATTAGCGAAAATATAATACATTGATGAAAAGAATACTCCAGCTGTTACTGAAGGAATAACATATATTCCTGATTCATATGAAGATGGTGCTAAAATTCTCATAATTTCTGGAGCTAATACCATAAAACAAATACAGATGTATGCATATATACTTACAATTATTTGTGTTAATGCATTCAGTTCCTTGAATTGTCCTTTTTCACATTTTTCATATGTCCAAGGAATTAGCGAGGCATTAATTGCTTGCCAAAAAACTTTTATCAATGACGAACCACTATATGCAACACTATATATTCCTGCGGCTGAAGCATTTATAATTGAAGATATCATAATACGATCCATATGATTTAATATATGTAGAGAAAGATAATGCGGAATTAAAGGAATATTAAATTTAAGTGCATATTTCCAATATGATATTTTTATTTTAGCTTTTGCTCTATACATTAATGTAATAATTGCAAATATATAAACAATAACAAATACATTACGAGCACCAATTATTCTAGCAGCAATATGATTACTCTTAAAAAGTATTATTGCTAAAATACCACAAATTGGAGAAACCACGGCAATTATTATTGAAGCAAAAAACGTTGCTTTGTATTTATACTCAAATCTTTGTCTAACGACCCATAATGAATATCCTTCTTCAAACGCTAATAATATAAACATATATATAATTAAATATAAAGGCAAATCCAAAAAATTATTAATATATACGCAAAATAATGTGACAACTGCTCCCGCAATTATCGTCGAAACAAGAGCAAGTATATATAATGACCATGAAAATCTATCTCGATCATTCTTAAAATCCATCATTCCATTATTGAAAACACCTTTTGATAAGCATAACCCTGTAAATATAATCAGAATTTCATACCAAGAAAAAAATAATGATACTTGTCCATACTCATCAGTTGTAAGTAATCTTGTATATATAGGACTTGTAATCACCGATAGTCCTTTCTGAATTACCTGTGAAACCATTAAAACAATCGAAGCTTTTGCAGCAGGTGAAAATGTTTTCCATCTGTTTTTTAAATTATTTATCATAAATACTATCAGCCTCCCTCTTACAAATTAATTTGTTGCAATTTTCTGCTAAAACCATAAAAGCAAAAAAGAAAATACAATAATCATAAAATTCCGTTAGCATACCACACATGTACAAAAATATAGAAAATGCAATTATTTTAGAAGCTGCTGTATTTTTAAATTTTCCTAAAGAATGAGCTGTTTTAAATAAAAGCACAGCATAAATTGATTCTAATATAACTCCTCCACGATACATTGTTTCTAAAAATCTGTTATGTGCATGTAGGCCAGCAGCATAAGTGGATTTAAAGCCTAATTTAATTGCTCTTTTCTCGTAATTCTCTTTTCCATATCCAAAAATAATATTCTTCTTTATAAATTTTATATTTCTTTGCCATATTGTGGTTCTATTCGTAAGTGTAAGTGATTTTTTTAAAATTTGTGTTATAAAATATTCAAAATGATATTGTATATTAAAAAAAACCAAACCAATGAAAGCCACAATATTTATACATAATAAATTGTAGAAATTTAAAAGTTTTCCACTAATATACGTTTCAATGAATTTTCCTTTTTTATACATACATAATATAGCAAATATTGCCATAGTAATAGTTACTATTAAACTCGCACCAGACCATACTTTTATAGAAGTAAATATACATATACTATATACAATTAGAATCTGAAAAGTACATTTCTTGTAATAAATGTGTTTAAGCAAGGTTAACATCATAACTGGTAACATAAAATTTATATTTTGATTTGCATAACCAAAAAAATAATTTAAAGTAAAATAAGAAGTTGTATACATTCCGTTTGGAAAAATCCATAATGACACAAAATTTAAAATAACATATATTGTCAATATTTTATTAATGACTATATACAACTGTATAGGTGTATATTCCATAACAAGTTCCAAATACATAGCAAAACCTAAGAATTGTATTGCTTGAGTACATACACTTATTACCTCTCCATGATTTATAAATGTTATTATGATTAAATACATATAATAAATTGTAATCCATATATCTATTGACAAGTATTTTCGAATCCTTATATTTTTAACTAGATTTTCAACTCTAAATATAAATATTATAATAAAAAAAAGTAATTGCAGTATTTTAAATATATCATCTAAATAATTGATATGTTGAAAAAACGCTGGCTCAATATAAATCAGTGCAATTATATATGACCAAAAACCTTTTGTTATATTTTTCGAATTTAAAATGTAAATCTTATTATTCATTTTGATTTACATCTCCAATATCAAACCTCTCATCATGGACTCTTATATGATTTTCTATTGATGGTAATTTCATATAATCACCATACAAATGCTTTAAATATTCATCCGCATCTGACACAGTATTATATAATTCACCCTCAAACAAAACTTTTTTGGGATTTTTTAGCCAATCTTTTTTTATCATTTCTTTTTTCATAGGATAAACACTGTAAATATTTATATAAGAATTAGTATCTTTTTTCATAAAATATTTTTCATTCCACCTTATAAATCTTATATAATCATCTCTGCTAAATATTTTACTTAACACAAAATAAATACATTTTTTTAATATCATTCTCAACTCAAATGCAATTTTTTGCTTCTTTGTTTTTATTCTACTTTGTGTCGACTGATAGTTAATAGATAACTTATAACAGTCTTTTGCAACTTTGTTTATCATCCAATGCAATTCACCTATAAGATAATTATCTGGCCATTTTACTAATATAAAAATATCCACACAACTTTTATGATCACATAATATTTTACCAAAAAATCTAGGAAAATTTGGATCTATAATGTTATCAATATATACATACTCTTTTGTTAATTCATTTGCTAAGATTTCTCTAATACTATACCAATCATCATAAAAAAATCCTATATCAATATCATCATCCCATGGAATCATTCCACCATGTCGTATAGCTCCTAATGTTGACCCTGCTAATAAAAAATAATCAATATTATATTTTTCACAAAGAGCTTTAGTTTGCTGTAATGCTATTACTGCCTTAACTTGATGCTCATCTAAATAATCATGCATTTATCAAACTCCCCCTTAATCATAATATTAATCTATAATTGATTATTAAAATTTTCTTCATGGTAGGAAATTTGATCTTCAATTGGAGGAGGTATCATATAATTACCATATAAATGAGTCAAATATTCATGAGTATGTCCTACAATTTTATATTTTTGTCCTTCAAACATATGTTCCTCCAGTTGCTCTACCCATTCTTTTTTTAACAATTCTTTTTTTCTTGAATAACAACTATATAAATTTATATAACAATCAAAATTCCTTTTTTCATAATATCGTTCATTCCATCTTGCCAAATGTATATATAAATCAATTGTAAAAATGTTTTTAGTTAGAAGATACCATAACTTTAGAATTAATTCACCAGTAATTCTTTCAATTTTTCTACCAACCGACTGCCTTTTCACACTAGATTTATAATTTAAATAATATTTAGGCATACGTGTAGAAAGACATCTTATATACCAATGAAAAACACTGTCTACTGGATTTGTTGTCCATTTTGCAATTAAAAACAAATCCACACAATTTCTTCCTTTATATAATATTTTAGCTTGCATTCTAGTAAAGCTTTTGCAAACACTTACATCAGCAAATTCAAAATCACTATTAACTAATTCTTGAGGCAAAATTTCTTTTAATCGAATCCAATCATCATAGAGCAATCCTATATCGATATCATCATCCCATGGAATCATTCCATTATGACGAATAGCACCCAAAGCAGAACCCGCTATCAAAAAAATGTTAAATTGTTTTTTTACAAATATCATCTATTTTTTTTTAAAGCCTCAATAGCTTTTAAACGATGTATCTTCAATTCTTCAGACATTTTCATTCTCCAAAAAAACTATTTTTATAATATCATGCTTATTCTTCCTATCATCAGAAGGTGGGATTAAATATTCTCCATAAAGATGTGTTAATACTTTATCATAATCTTTTGGAACTCTCATTTGGCAATTGCAAAATTGTAAAAAAGTCCCGTTATCAAACCATTTTTTATCATAAGTCTCTTTAAACATATAAGAACTATAAGCATTTACAATATATTTTGAATTTACATAATCATATTTTTTTAATATTTTTTCTAAATACATTAATATTTTTCTTGTATCGCCCTTTCTTCCTATTTTAAAAGTTTTTCCAACCCATATTAAAAACATTTGTAATTTTGTACGATCTTTTCTAGTAAGATTAACTGTACGATCAAAACACGAAAAATGATAATATAATCTTACAATTAAAAACCATAACTTGTGTAATTCAAAAATTAATTTATTGTTAGGTATGCCATCAATTGGAAATATATCAATCCAAGCAGGTTCCATATGTTCATCTGAAACATAGGAATTATGATATAATTTAACATTATTATTTACAACACGGGTATTGAGGCGATCATAGTCATTGTCATTCTGATAATTTTTTAATATTAAATATTCTGGTAATTCAATAGATGCAATCATCACAAATTTATCATAATCAGGTCTAGGTAATCCTATATCAACATCGTCATCCCAAGGAATAAATCCACCATGTCTTACACAGCCTAACATAGAACCATCCATCAAAAAATAAGTCAGATCATTTCTATCACATATATCAATAACATTATTTAAAATGTCTAATTCAACATTTTGTAGTTTTTTTAAAATATCATCATTCATTATTAACTCCTTTAAAACACATAATATAATATTTTATAAATATTTATCTACTTACAAGGCTCCCTCTTTTTTAAAAACTATATTTACAGTTTTTAAAAAGATTTTCATATCTCCAATCAATGAAGCTTCTCTAGGATACCTAGCTTCTATTTTCACTCTTTCATTAAAAGGAACATCACTTCTTCCTCCAGTTTGCCAAGGTCCCGTAATGCCTGGTTTAACTTTAATGATTTCGTTGTAAGCAAAGCCCATATCTTCTATCTCTCTAATAAGATATGGCCTTGGTCCTACAAGTGACATATCTCCCTTTAATACATTGATGAATTGTGGAAATTCATCAATGGATGTTTTCCTGATAAAATGTCCTATCCTTGTGACTCTTGGATCATTCACAAGTTTCTTGTTTGAAAGATACTCATTTCTGATATCTTCATCTTCCATCATAAGTTTACTTAATACATCTTCAGCGTTAGGAACCATAGACCTAAACTTATACATCTTATATATCTTGCCATCTTTGCCAATACGACTCTGTACAAAAAATACTGAATCAAAATCACCATCAAGCATATTAGCTATCTTAATAACAATGGCAAAGACAACAACAAAACAACATCCTACAAGTCCTCCCAAAATATCTATAAACCTTTTTAAAAACACATAATAAAAAGGCTTAACATCATCCTTACTATAAAACTCCTCATAACACTCTCTACATAAATGATACTTATTCACTTTAAAATCTGTGGAAACATTAGGTTTATATTGAATCTGTTTACCACAGAATGCACAATTATTAACTTCATCACTAGTGTTTCTTATATCATCCACATATGTTTCCAACTTCAATCTCCTCTCCCTTCAATCACAAAAAAGAACATGGTAATCCCTACCCAATAAGAAAAACTCATTGAGCATCTAAACCATGTTCAAACATTCTATATGTGTGGTCTCCATCACATATACCACATTTTACATTTACATCTTATTTTATTCTGCGACACAATAACACAAATAAAAAAGCACAATGAAAAGTACTTAGTCGATTTTAATTGTCAAAGTATATTTTTATCTGCGACATTAAAGAGTTTTATTAATTGCAGCATATATGCTGCAATTAAAAACATCACTAAGTTTTTCAAATTCACAACTAACAAACATCAAAAAATACTTTTTTGATATCTGTTAATCACGACACTAATAATAACAAAGCCTAAACAAAAATTCAATAATAATTCTGCGAATTTAGAAAAAATATTGAAATAATAATACAAAAGGCAAGTTGTTTTATCAACTTGCCTTAATAGTTTGGATTTAGTTTATTCATTTCTTTTTGATTATGTGTAATATCGATATTTCTATCATTATCTGCACTAATAATTATCTTTGTGATACCTAGTGTATCTAATACTGTATTCATATCTACATTGTTTTTGATGCATTTTTCTTTACATGTATTTCTTAGCATCACAAAGTTGATTTCAAATCCTAGTATGTTACTTAGATTTTTTATCTTCTTTTGATAAATACGTTGTTCTGGTATTTTATGATTCTTATTTAATAGATAACAGTCATAGTCTGGTTTACCTAATGACATATATTCATTCAAATATGAAATAATGAATTGTGATAGACCTACAACTCGTTTTTCTGGAGCAGCCAAAGTTTCTGTAGAAAATACAACGTAAGATAAATCGTTATTACGATTTATCTTACGTTGTACTTTCTTAGTAATATTGACATAGCCATTATCTAGATCTATATCACTATATTTTAATGCACATATTTCTGTGAATCTTAAGCCTGCATATAGACATAATAGTATTGTTACACTTAATGAGTCTATGTTGTTACAACAATAGTTATAAATGATTTTTTCTTGGTATTCATCTAAAGTAGATGGTTTTTGATTACTTGGTATTTTGATGAGTGAGAAATCTATGTGTTTGAGTGGATATTTTTCTTCTGCATAGTTATATAGTGATTTGAATGTCATTTTGATGACTTGAGCTGTATTGTGAGATAAGCCATTGTTTATTTGTGTGTTTATATATGTAGATATCATAGGTGTATCTATGTTTTCTATTGGATGTTCTTTTAGAAATGGTAATATGTATATGTTACCAGTTGTTTCATATTTATCATATGATATGGGTTTTAGTTGTGTTTTCTTGTCTTGTAACCATTCATTATATAATTTATCTATATCTATCATACAACTCCCTCCTTTGTATACAAAAAGAAGGACGAAGTCCTTCTAATACTTATAACCGTATCCGTATCCATATCCATTGTGATATGTATCTGCTTTTGTTAGAACTGTACCAATAACATTGACATTGCTTTGTCTTAACATATCTAAGGCATTCATAGCATCTTTTCTATTGGTATCCTGAGTGGAGCAGATAAATACTGTTCCGTCTACTGCGTGAGATACAGGTACTGCATCACTGACGTTGGATATTGGCGGACAGTCTATAATAATAAAATCAAATGTATTTTTGAGTTCAGAAATAAAACTTTTAAATGTTTTGGAACTTAATATTTCATTAGGATTAGGTACTTTGTTACCTGATGTTAGAACTGTTAGATATCCTGCAAAGGATTGATCATTGATTTTCTTGAAGTGTTCTTCACTAATGAATCTGTTTCTGGAATAATCTCTTAGGGCATTGGTTAGGCCTGTTTGATTAGAGATGTTTAGATATTGATGTAGTCTTGGTTTCCTTAGGTCACTTAGGTCACAGTCAATAATCAGTACTCTTTCATATTTAGCTGCAAATATGATAGCTAGATTTAGAGCTGTTGTGGTTTTGGATTCAAATGGCTGTGTTGAAGTAAGAGCTATGGAAGTTATATCTTTATCAACAGTTGAAAATTCAATATTTGTTCTGATATGTCTATAGACTTCACCATAGTCAAACTGAGATTCGTTGGTTTGAGTTAAAAGGTTGAAGCATTTTCTTTGACGTCTAGTTGTTTTTTTATTAAACATATATGATTTCTCCTTTATCTATCCTCAAAATAAGGTATAACTCCAATAACAGGTATTTCAAGATACTTCTCTGCTTCTTCTTTATTATGAATATGTGTATCCAGCATAAACATCATAAAACAATACCCACAGCTTATTACTAATCCAATTAATCCTGCAATCGCAAGATTCCTGAAAAAGTTTGGTGATGAAGGACTTGTAGCTACTTCTGCTTCATCAACAGTAATCATATTTTCTACATCCAGTTTATCTTTGATTTCTGTATAAAATATATCAATGACTGTATCCACAATCTCCTTGCTTAGCTTAGGATCTGTGGTTGTTGCGGATATATTGATAATCATGGTATCTGATTCATTGGTAACATTAATACAGTCTTCAATCTCTGATCTATCCATATCCAATGTATCTGCAACTTCACCAAGAATCGTTGTACCACTAATCAATTCAACATAATTGTTGATCATTGATGTATTAACACTAATTGAACTTGTAGAACTGACAGTACCACTATCACTGCTTGTTTCCAGTTTTGGAAAGATTCTAGCAGTTGAAGTATATTTGTTTGGTACCACAAAGATGGTGAATGCTCCAACTACAATCATACATACCAGAGTTACTATAATAATATTTGGTATCCTTTTCTTTATATATTCCAGTAAATCCAAAAGATTTATTTCTAATTCCTCATTCATTTCTTCCATTGCACATATATCCCCCTAACTATATATCCCTGACTGGTATAAGCTTATTCATGTCCTTCTGTTTATAAGCTATATTTCTTTCTTCGGTATCCTTAATATCAATAGATATTCTAGATAAGCCAAGATTATTGAGTAGCGTATTCATATCAATATTGCTTCTTATGCACTTTTCCTTACACGTATTTCTTAACATCGTATAACTAATATTCAGATGATATTTATCGCAAAGAGCTTTAAGCTTCATCTGATACAGTCTCTGTTCAGGAAGCTTAAAGCTTTTACTCAATATATAACAATCATCATCAACATCTATTAGATAATCCTTAAGATAATCACTAATAAACTTTGATAATACAACTATTCTTTTTTCTGGTTCTTTAAGTTCAACAGTTAGAAACTTTGTTTTTGCATACTCATTATTGTAATCTGCCTGTCTTTGAACTTTCTTATTGATATTAATAGCACCATTCCTAAAATCAATATCACTATATCTTAAAGCACATACTTCAGTAAATCTTATACCGCTATATAAACATAACAGAATAGTTACACTTAAGGCTTCATAATGACCTGAACAGTATTCAAACAAGATGCTTTCTTCATATTCATCAATAATATTCTTCTTATGTGTCTTTGGTGCCTTACCAAAGAAAAGTCAAGATGCCTGACTATGCCTTTGTTTTCAGCATAGTTATAGAATGACTTGAATACAACCTTAAGCATCTGCAGAGCATCTGTTGATAATATCTGATTCAATGTGTTATTGAAATAGTTATTGATGATTGTTTCATCTAATGTTTCAATAGGATGCTCTTTTAGAAAAGGCAATATATAATTAATAAAATCACTTTCATATTTACTATATGAAAGTGGTTTTAATTCTTTTTGTTTTTCCTTTAGCCAGGTCTGATATAAAGTATTTATATCTGTCATTCATAACACCTCCTGCTAATTTAGCGTATAAAAAAAGATATTATCAAAATATCAGCTAATCTCGTTCATATATATCTCTTGTATAGATTTTATCCTTTACATCTTCTAATTGATCATCCAATCTAT
>JAJQFG010000061.1 GCA_021201315.1 Erysipelotrichaceae bacterium | reverse complement strand
AAGAACATTGATTCCAATATAACAATCTATTCATCTGTAGATATTAGTAACCTATTATTATTGAATAATCAGTTATTGGATGGTATTACACAAATAACAATTGTACTTACTGTTTGTATCTTTATACTGATTGTGTATGATAAAAGCAAGGATATAACAGAAAGAGTTAATGAGTTTGGGCTGTTATATGCGAATGGTTTATCTCTGAAAGATATTATTGGTATTATTATAAAGGAATCACACATCTATGTGATACTTACAGTAGGCATATCATTGCTAGTATCTGTACTTGTTGTAGAGGTATTATATCATTTAGAGATAACAAAATTATTGGAATTAATAGTTATAGCACTTGGATTTTATATATTATTATTAGCTATACCAACAATTGCAGGATATATAATACTTAAGAAGAATAGTATAATTAATTTAATACAATCATAAAATAAAAAAGATGAATTAGTAAAAAATGTTTTAACAATTAATTGACAATTTACTTGTTGTAAAGTATCATTGATTTGTAAGGAGAATTGCATAGCTTTTCTTTTTTGAATAATGCTTATAAATAAGCATATAATAATTATATCCTGATTGAATTTAATATATTTTCAACGGATGTGGCAGGTTGCATTATATAGTTTTGCAATCTGCTTTTTATTAGTGTTATAATAAATTCAATGAGGAGGATGCTTTATGTTTTGCGATTATCATGTACATACAGAATTTAGTGACGATAGTGAATATACAATGGAAGATGTTATTAAGGATGCTATTAATATGAATATGGATGAAATTTGTATTACTGATCATGTTGATTATGGTATCAAGAATGATTGGGATAGTGGTGTAGAAATAGAATATCGTGATGGGATGCCATTAGCTAATGTGGACTATCCAAAGTACTTTGAAGAAATCGATAGACTTAGAAAAATCTATCCTATCATAATCAAACAGGGGATGGAGTTTGGTATACAAACGCATACTATAAAAGATTATGAGAAGTTATTTCATCAATATGATTTTGATTTTATTATCTTATCAATTCATCAAGTTGAAGATAAAGAATTTTGGACAAATGAGTTTCAAGCTGGTAGAACGCAAAAACAATATAATGAAAGATATTATCAGGAAATGTTGGATGTGGTCAAAAATTATAAAGACTATAGTGTTTTAGGTCATATGGATTTGATTGTAAGATACGATGATCAAGGTATTTATCATTTTGAATTATTAAAAGATCAAATTGCTGAAATATTAAAGATAGTTATTGAAGATGGTAAAGGTATAGAAGTCAATACATCTTCTCATCGTTATGGACTGAAAGATTTAACACCTTCTAGAGATATCTTAAATCTTTATAAAGATTTAGGTGGAAGAATTATTACTATTGGTAGTGATAGTCATAAGAAAGAACATTTAGGTGCCTATATAGAAGAAACTAAAGAGGAACTTAAAAAATTAGGATTTAAAGAATTTTGTACATATGATAAAACGAAACCTATATTTCATAAGTTGTGAGAAATTATATGAAGATAATAGTAGCAGTTGATAATCGTTTGGGATTGATGTTTAATCATAGACGATTATCTCAAGACATTAAAATGCGTAAGGATATGAAGATGTATGAACCTATTTATATGAATGATTATTCTTATGAATTATATAAAGATTATGTAGAATGTATTGTAGATGAAGATTTCTTAGGTAATGATGGTTACAATTTAATTGAAAATGTATCAGTAAATCAATATCAAGATAATATAGATGAAATTATATTATATAAGTGGAATAGAAATTATCCTGCTGATTTTTATTTAGATATTGATTTGTCGTTATTTTCCTTAATAGATTCAATAGAATTTGAAGGAAAATCACATCATTTAACTAAAGAAATATATAGGAGAAAAGATGAGAAAGCGTAGAAGAAAGAAAAAGAGTTTTTTGAAACGTTTTATAATGACGTTATTATCATTAGCTATTATTGTATTTGGTGGATATGTTGTTAGTGAAAATGTTGATATTGAAATAACATTGGGTAATGATACGATTATTGATTTAGATAGTATTCCTGATTATGAAGAAGATCCTTATATAGAGATTAATGATAACATACCTTATTTTACTGATGACGAAATAACAACTGATGTTTTTGAAGAATATAGTGAATTAGATAACTTAGGTCGCTGTGGTGTGGCTTATGCGAATATTTGTCAGGATCTTATGCCTACAGAAAAAAGACAGTCTATTGGTATGATTAAACCAACAGGCTGGCAAATAGCAAAATATGATTTTGTGGATGGAAAGTATTTGTATAATCGTTGTCATTTGATTGGTTTTCAACTAGCAGGAGAAAATGCTAATGAGAAGAATTTGATTACAGGAACTAGATATATGAATGTGGATGGTATGTTACCATTTGAAAATATGGTGGCGGATTATGTTAAGGAAACAGATAATCATGTTTTATATCGTGTTACACCATTATTTGATGGAAATAACTTAGTTGCAAGTGGGGTAGAAATGGAAGCATATTCGGTTGAAGATGATGGTGAAGGTATTTGTTTTAATGTTTATGTTTATAATGTTCAGCCTGGTGTTGTTATAGATTATGCAACAGGGGATAATGAATTAGAAGAATAATTAACATATAGTAATTCGCGACACACTGTGTCACGAATTACTCAAAGCATATTTGTGTACAAATTTAATAAGTTTCAAATTTGATTATATTATTTAATACATATATAATTATTAAAAGTGGAATTTATTAGATAAAATAGTAAAAAGATAATATGAAGTGACCTCCTTATTGAAAAAATGTCAGCTTCGATTCATA
>JAJQFG010000114.1 GCA_021201315.1 Erysipelotrichaceae bacterium | reverse complement strand
AAAAATAGCAGGCCGCCAGTTCTCTTGATACCCTTTTGGGTATCTTTTTTATTTTATTTAAATATTATAAAAATGTTTCTTTACTTTATTGAGAAATATTTTTTTATTTCATCAATCATGATACAATAATATAAAGAAAGGAAAAGGTAGAAAATGGAATATTTAGTATTTGATGTTGGTGGCACAGCCATTAAGTATGCTTTAATGAATGACGATCTTGAAATGTTAGAAAAAGGAAAAGTACCTACTCCAATGGATTCATTAGATTCATTTAAGAAAATTATTGCAGAGATATATGAGAAATATGAATCAAGAGTAGATGGCATCGCAATGTCATTACCTGGACTTATTAATAAACATACTAATAAGGTACAAGTTCCTGGAGCATTAATGTATAATTTAGGTACTGACATTTTATCTGAATTAAAATCTGTTACTACAGATCGTTTTACAATTGAAAATGATGCAAAATGCGCAGCGTTATGTGAGGTAACTTATGGTAGTTTGAAAGGGACTGATGTTGGTGCTGTATGTATTATTGGTACTGGAATTGGTGGTGGTATAACTGTAGGTGATAATGTATTTACAGGTAGTCATGGTTTTGCAAGTGAATTTAGTTATTTGGTTTCTTGTGATTGGGAAAAGAAGACTAATGGTTATGATGGTAAATGGGGTATGAGTGGTAGTGCAAATATGTTATCACAATATGTTGGCGAAGCCGTAGGAGAAACAGAAAAAATTGATGGTATAAAAGCTTTTGAATATATTAATAATGGCGATGAAAGAGCATTAGCTGCATTAAAAAGATTTTCTGATATTATTGCAACTGGTTTATATAATATTCAAGCAACAGTTGATCCTGAAAAGATAGCAATTGGTGGTGGTATAAGCCAACAACCTATTTTACATGAATATATTCAAAAATCATTAGATGATATTTACGAAAGAATGCCTATTCCTATTCCAAGAGTACAAATTGTACCTTGCCAATATTTTAATGATTCAAATCTTATAGGTGCTTTAGCTAATTATAAGAAATATTATTAGTGTTTATCCTAAAATTAAATTCATTAATTTAGATTTTTAAGATAATTAGCACTCGCGACTTGACAGTGCTAAAAATAGGAGTATAATATAAGTAGAAATAAGAATGAGATCAATAAAATAAAACTTATTTCTAAATTAATCAACATTGTTCTAAATCTCTAACAATGCATAAAATTCTAAGCATTTAGTTTAAATTTTATAGGAAGGTGATATTATGTTAATGCCTAGTATCTTTGCTGAAAGTTTGTTTGATGAATTTATGGATGAATTTGAAAAAGATTTTAATAGTAATAAAAAACCACGTCAAAATACAAATAATTATAGAGGATTAATGAGAACGGATGTTAAGGAAAATGATAATTCTTATGAATTAGATATTGATTTACCTGGTTTTAAGAAAGAAGATATTAAAATTAGTTTTGATAACGGATATTTAAATATTGCTGCCAAAACTTCAAAATCTAATGAAAAAGATTCTAACAATAAATATATCCGTCAGGAACGTTTCTATGGTAGTATGAGTCGTAGTTTCTATGTTGGTGAAGATGTTAAAAAGAATGAAATTCGTGCCAAGTTTGAAGATGGTGTTTTAAAATTAACAGTTCCAAAACAAACTGAAAAAAGAGTTGAACAAAACAATTTTATCTCAATCGATTAAGGAGCTCAGCTCCTTTTTATTTTACGTTTTTATAAATAAACAGTATATAACAGTTGACAACTGTTTAATTCTATTATCTACTGTTTATAGATAAGGAGGAAGCATATGAAAATCATTATCAATAATTCTTCGATGGTTCCTATTTATGAACAAATTGTTGATCAAATAAAAAAATTCATACGTACAGGTGAATTACAGGAAAATGAGCAATTACCATCAATCAGAACATTATCTAAAGAATTAAAGATAAGTGCTTTAACTGTAAAAAAAGAATATGATCATTTAGAAGAAGAAGGATTCACGATTACAGTTCATGGGAAAGGAACATATGTAAATACTATCAATCCGGAGCTTTTATTAGAAGAACAAAAAAAAGAATTAGAGACCGATTTAGAAAAAGCTATTCAAAAAGGTAGAAGATGTGGCATTAGTGATGAAGATATTAAAAGTTTATTTGAATTGATTTTGGAGGGATAACAATGTTAAAAGTGGAAAACGTTTATAAACAATATGATAATTTTAAGTTGGATTGTTCTTTAAATATTGAAAACGGACATATAACTGGTATTATTGGGAGAAATGGTGCTGGTAAAAGTACATTATTTAAAGCTATATTAGGGTTAATATCTATTGATGATGGGAACATTACAATGTTTAATAAAGATATCAATGATATTACAATTAAAGATAAAGAAAAAATTGGTGTCGTTTTTACAGATTCTGGATTCAATGAAAATCTTACTGTAAAAGATATTATTTCAATATTGGATAATTTATATCATGATTTTGATAAAGAATTCTTTTTAAACCAAATACATCAATTCCAACTACCATTAAAAAAGAAAATCAAAGAATTCTCTAATGGTATGAAGGCAAAATTAAAAATAATCATCGCTATCTCTCATCATCCACAATTACTTATTCTAGATGAACCTACAGCGGGATTAGATGTTATCAGTAGAGATGAAGTGTTAGAAATATTAAGAGATTTTATGGATGAAAATCATACTATATTAATTAGTTCACATATATCCAGTGATTTAGAAAACTTATGTGATGATATCTATCTTATGGATAAAGGATGTATTTTACTTAAAGAAATGCCAAGAAAGCCTGCTACTTTAGTAGCGGGATGAATTG
>JAJQFG010000008.1 GCA_021201315.1 Erysipelotrichaceae bacterium | reverse complement strand
TTATAACATAATTTTCTTATAAATCAATTATTTTTCTTCTAAGCTTTCTAAATAATCAATACATTTTAAATATTTTTCAGTACGTTCATAATCATAAGATGTAGGATGATCCATTCTAGATAAATCACTATTATGCCTTAAATCAGCTAATTTGACTTTTCTAGCAATTTGATTTGTACCTATTTTCTTAATATAATCAAAATAATCAAAATTTTTTTCATGAGTTAATAATTTTAATGGTTCAATAACTTCTTTAGGAAAATCTAAAGATAATTGTTCGAAAGTCATATCAGTATCTTCTACAATGTCATGTAACAGTGCAATTGTTACTGATATTTCATCATCTAATGTTTCGGCAACATGAAACGGATGAAAGACATAAGGAACTCCAACTTTATCAACTTGGTCCTTATGTTTTTCAAACATTAATTTCATAGCCTTTTTAGTCATTGGAGTATATATCATAATTATTTAATAATAGATTTTCCACCCATATAAGGTCTTAATACTTCAGGAATATTAATTGATCCATCTTCATTATAATTGTTTTCTAAGAAAGCAATCAAAGCTCTAGTACTAGCAAGAACAGTATTATTCAATGTAGCAACATAATAAGTACCTCTATCACCTTTTGTACGAATTCCTAAACGTCTAGCTTGTGCATCACCTAAAGTAGAACAAGAACCAACCTCAAAATATTTCTTTTGTCTAGGTGACCAAGCCTCAACATCACAAGACTTAACTTTTAAATCAGCTAAATCTCCACTACAGCATTCCAATGTTCTAACAGGAATATCCATACTTCTAAATAATTCAACAGTATATGACCACATCTTATTATACCATTCCATAGCATCTTCAGGTTTACACAATACAATCATTTCTTGTTTTTCAAATTGATGTACTCTATAAATACCTCTTTCTTCAATACCATGAGCACCAACTTCTTTTCTAAAACATGGTGAATAAGAAGTCATAGTAATAGGCAACTTATCTTCATCAACGATTTGATCTTTAAACTTACCTATCATAGAGTGTTCACTTGTACCAATCAAATACAAATCTTCTCCTTCAATCTTATACATCATATTATCCATTTCTTCAAAGGACATAACACCTGTAACTACATCACTTCTAATCATAAAAGGTGGAATACAATACGTAAAACCTTTATCTATCATAAAATCTCGTGCATAAGATAACATAGCTGAAGATAATCTAGCTACATCTCCCATTAAATAATAGAAACCATTACCACTAGTTCTACCACTTGCATCTTTATCCAATCCATTTAATTTAGTAATAATATCAGCATGATATGGTATTTCATAATCAGGTACAAATGGATCACCAAATTTTTCAATTTCTACATTTTCACTGTCATCTTTACCAATAGGTACACTATCATCAATAAAATTAGGGATTTTCATCATGACTGCTTTTAATTTTGGAGCTAAATCATTTTCTTTTTCTTCTAATTCTTTTAATGTATCAGCCATATCTTTAACTTGTTGTTTAATTGCCTCAGCTTCATCTCTTTTACCTTCGCGCATTAACTGACCTATATTCTTAGATAATTTATTTCTTTGAGCACGAAGTTCTGATGCTTTCGTTAAAGCTTCTCTATAATCTTTATCTAATTGAACTGCTTGATCAACTAAATCTAAACGATCATGCTGAAATTTCTTTCTCATATTTTCCTTTACAGCTTCAGGATTTTCTCTTAATTTTGCTATATCTATCATACTTTCTCCTCCTATAAAAAAAGACACCTTTTAAGGGACGAATAAATCGTGGTGCCACCCTATTTCATATCCTAAGATATCTTTATGAGATAACGGTTCAACCGGAAGTGATTAGCTTCTCTTGTTGGTAGATTTCAGTAGTTCCTCATCTTGATTTTCACCAACCACCAAGTCTCTATCATGATTTCCTAATTACTTATCCAACACTTAGATTTGACAAAATGATTATATCATATATTTTGATAACATCAAGTTATTTTTTTAAATACCAAGGAGTCAATTGAATAATTTCATTATATAAAATATGATGATTTAAAATATCTCTATCCACATGATAGTGTCCCATAAACCATACTTTATATTCAACATTATCTTTAACATATTGTAAAAATGTATTAATGTTTTCATAACAACTATCATATATTGTCATATTTCCACCACGATAACCTAAATATTCACATAAATCCATTGGAACATCATGGCTAATAATAATATCTGCTTTAAAATCATGTTTTTCTAAATTATCAATGGCACGATTTACTTCTTCATGTGTTGGTAATTCTCCTTGTCACCATGAAATATGTTTCTTTCGATAAATAACATCATGAGAAAAAGCACCACCAAAAGTAAAGAAATTATAACCACCAATATTAAAATACTCTCCTCTCATTAAATGAATAATACTATCATTAATTTTATGAACCTGTCCACCATGCCAATAAGTCACTGGATAACTACTTAATAATTCATGATTTTCATGATTTCCATCAACAAATAATGTTGTCCATGGTTTTTCATCCAACCAATACTGCCACCATTTATCATATTTTGCATTATCGCCACCCCAAACTAAACCAAAATCACCACAAATAATAACATAATCATCCTTTGTTAAAGTTTTACCTTCAGGAAAATTAGTTGCATTCAACTTCTGAATATCAATAGAACCATGAATATCCCCTGTATTGAACTACCTCACAGCAAGCTGACGAGGATTCCACGTATAAACCAGTATTCATTTTTTAGACAAACATATGCTTATAACGTGAAACTTCGATTTTACCAATCTACGAATTTCCATGCACTTCATGCTGATGTATC
>JAJQFG010000058.1 GCA_021201315.1 Erysipelotrichaceae bacterium | reverse complement strand
CTCCTTAGTGAACTTTTAATTATTTATTTTGTTCACTTTAGAGAATCATATCATATCTCTCGCATTTTTATGTTTAGGGGATTTTATACATTTATGTCTAATTATTATTTTAATACATACCGCCCATGTCTGGAGTAGCGGCTGCAGCAGGTGTGTCTTCTTTAATTTGTGCAACACCAGCTTCAGTTGTAATGAACAATGCGGAAATACTAGCAGCATTTAATAATGCACTACGTGTAACTTTAGTTGGATCAATAATACCTTTATCAAACATTGATACCCAAGCACCTTCTTTAGCATCGAAGCCTTGTCCATCTTCAACCTTCATTTGTTGTTCAACGATTTCATCACTATTATATCCTGCATTTTCAGCAATTTGACCCATTGGAGCAAGTAATGAATCTAAAACAACTTTAATACCTTTTTGTTTATCAACATCTGTTGATTTTAACTTATCTTTTAAGGCAACATAAGCATTAACCAATGTTACGCCACCACCCATAACAATACCTTCACTAACAGCTGCTTTAGTAGCATTTAAGGCATCTTCAATTCTTAATTTCTTTTCTTTTAATTCAGATTCAGTAGCGCCACCAACTTTAATAATAGCAACACCATTACTTAATTTACCTAATCTTTCAGCTAAATTCTTCTTATCATAATCTGATGTTGAATTTTCAATTTGTTTAGAGATTTCATTAATACGATCTTTGATAGCTGCTTCATCACCAGCGCCACCAACCATAGTAGTGTGATCTTTAGTAATATGAACTTTCTTACAAGTACCTAAATCACTCATTTGCATATCTTTTAATTCCATATTTAAATCTTTACTATAGAATGTTGCATTAGTTAATGTTGCAATATCTTGTAAAACATCCTTTTGGTTATCACCAAATCCTGGAGCTTTAGTAGCTACTACATTAAATGTACCTCTTAATTTATTAACAACAATTGTAGAAGTTACTTCTTGTTCTAAATCATCTGCAATAATCAATAATGGTTTATGAGATTGCATAACTTGTTCTAGAATAGGTAAGATTTCCTGAGTACTATTAATCTTTTGATCAGTAACCATAATTAATGGATCATCCAAATCAATTGTCATCTTTTCTCTATCTGATACCATATATGGTGAAACATAACCCTTATCATATTGCATACCTTCAGCTACTTCCAATTCAGTATCAAAACTATTAGATTCTTCAACAGTAATAACACCATCTCTACCAACCTTTTCCATAGCTTCAGCAATATATGAACCTATTTCAGGATCGCTAGAAGAAATAGTAGCAACTGATTTAATATCATCATTTGTTTCTACTTTATGTGATTTATCTAAGATATAATTAGCCACTTCCTTAGAAGCATAATCAATACCTTCTCTAACTAATTGAGGATTAGCACCTTTTTCTACAGCCTTTAAACCATTTTGAATCATACTTTGAGCTAAAATAGTAGCAGTAGTTGTACCATCACCAGCAACATCATTAGTCTTATTGGCAACTTCATAAACCAACTTAGCTCCCATATTTTCAAAGGCATCTTCTAATTCAATCTCTTTTGCAATACTAACACCATCATTAGTAATCAATGGTGAACCATAACCTTTATCCAAAACAACATTACGTCCTTTAGGACCAATTGTAACTTTAACAGCATCTGCTAAAGTATTAACACCATCCAACATAGCATCTCTAACATCTTTTGAAAAACGAATTTCTTTACTCATATTATTAAGCCTCCATTTCCACAATAGCTAAAATATCTTCTTCTTCTAAAATCATATATTCATCTTCATTATCATCTTTAAACTTAGTACCTGAATACTCTTTAAAAATAACAGTTGTTCCAGGTTGTAATAGATCATCACATTTAGGACCTACAGATACAACAGTTGCTTGATTACTTGCTTGTTCTTTTGGAGTAGTCAAGATAATTCCACTAGCAGTTTTATTTTCTGCTTTTTCCTTTTTTAAAATAACATAATCATGTAATGGTTTTAACATTATTATTTTCCTCCTTTATATTTTTAGCACTCGAATCTTTTGATTGCTAACAACGCTTATTATAATCATATATGTGAACTGAATGTGAACATTTAGCACTTTAAGTTAATAAGTGCTAAATTGACAAAATCTTTACATTCAATTTGATACATTTATATGGATTTGTTATATTTTTGAAGTATTATTAGAATAGGAGAAAGATATGAAAGCAGTATTTAATCATTGTAATATTAATATTACAAATATTGAGAAGAGTGTGGCATTTTATAAAGAAGCACTAGGATTAGAAGTATTAAGTCAAAAGGAAGCTAGTGATGGTAGTTTCATTTTGACTTATTTAGGGGATGGTGTGTCACCATTTCGTTTAGAATTAACATGGTTAAAGGATCATTGTCAACCTTATGAACTTGGAGAAAATGAATCTCATATTTGCTTAACAGTTGATAATTATGAAGAAGCTCATGCATTACATGAAAAAATGGGTTGTATTTGTTTCGAAAATGAAGCTATGGGGTTATATTTCATTCATGATCCAGATGATTATTGGTTTGAGATTATACCTCAAAAATAGCTATTGATTCACAGAACCATTTTTGATATGATTGAAGTAAGCTTTAAGGGGAAAGTTATTAATGAGGTGGTTTTATGAATTGGTATATTTTATATTGCATGAATGCTAAGACTGAAAAACTATGTACTATGTTTAGAAGTTATGGTGTTAATGCGTTTATACCAAGAATGGAAATGTATTTAAGAACAAAGGGATTGATTAAAAGAGATATGTTTCCATCTTATATTTTTATTAAATCAGAGATGGAACAATTAGAATTCAATGCTTTTTTAAAAAAGCTTGATTATCAAAAAGATGGTGTTATTAGAGAATTAAAATATACAGATGAGCAATCTTTACATTTTGATTTTATTAGTGCTTTAACTAAAACTGAGATTTCTATGTTTGAGCATTTATTTGATGAACAAGGTATTGTAAGATTGTCAAAAGTCAAATTTGTGAATGATCAACCAGTTATTTATGAAGGTCCATTGATTAATTATAATTATAATATTAAAAAGTTGGATATTCATAATGGATTGGCTTATTTGGATATTGATTTTCAAGGTAGCCAAGTTGTAGCAGGTATTAAATTGGAAAAAATCATCATGGGGGGGTAGATGATTTCCATTGGTATTTGCAAAATTTATAGGTACTATAAAAACTCATAATCATTAGATTGATTATGAGTTTTTTGTTATATGTTAAATGTTTGATTTTGATGAGTAACGTTAAGTATTTGTGTTTGATATGGATTATCAAGTTGTTCTCTTTGTAATAGTTGACTGATAGAATAATCACCAAAATAATGAATTGGTAATATATAGCGACTCTTAACTTGATTCATAAAATACTGTAAACCTAATAAATAATCATCTTCCTGTCTTTTATCTACCACAATACAAGCTAAATCTATATTTTGATGAATACGATTGATTTCTTGCTGATATATTTTGCGTTGCCATTCATTACTCATATCATCTTCATCATTCCAATGCCACCAGTGAAGGTCTCCTGCAAAATAAATAACCTGATTTTCTACTTCTATAATATAGGCAACACCTTGATCTGTAGATAATAACGTATTGATTTTTATATCATCTACCTGATAGGTTTGATGAGGTTTAACATAAAGTGCTTGATGGGTACTATGAATATCATTAGATAAAATATAATGAATTTGTGGATGGTTAATTTGAAAGATTTGGTGATTATAATGATCGTAGTGATTATGACTTACAAAAACGTATAGTGGTTTATTGATATTTATATTTAGATCACCTTGATAGTAATCAAATAATAATTGATGTTCTTCTAATTCAATTAAACAACCACTATGATATAAATGTGTAACTTCCATAAAAAAATAACATGTATTACATGTTATTCTTCATCTCCTTCATCATAGTTTGAAACATTATGGAATATTTGATCGACATCATCACAATCATTTAATAAATTCATTAGTCTTTCAAATAAAACCATATCTTCATCATTTAATTCAACAGTACTTTGAGGTGTTGTTGTAATTTCATCAACATCAAATTCAACATCAGCTTTAGCCTCTTCAATAGCTGTTTTAATTTTATTAAGATCAGTAGGTTCACCAGTAATCTTAATTTTACCATCATCCATTGTAACTAAATCTTTTGGTTCAACATCAGCCATAATCAAAGCATCTAAAGCTTCTTCTTCATCCATACCACCAAAAATAACGGTACTTTCAATATCATATAAATAAGCAACTGAACCTTCAGCTCCTAATTTAGATTTAGATTTTGTGAATGCTGGACGTACTTGTGAAATTGTACGATTGATATTATCTGTTAAACACTTAACAATCAATGTAGAATTACCAGGACCAAAACCTTCAAATTGAATTGGTTCATAATTCTCTGTTGCTCCACTCTTTACTTTATCTATAGCACGTTTAATAACATCAGCTGGAACTTGTTCCTTCTTTGCTTTGTCTATTAAATGTCTTAAAGCTAAGTTGCCATCTGGCTCAGGACCACCTGCTTTCGCAGCTAAATAAATTTCTTTTCCATATCTTGAATATAATTTGGCTTTCTTAGCTGCAGTTTTTGCCATTGCAACTTTACGCACTTCATGTGCTCTACCCATGAATAACTCCTCCTTTAACAATTACTTTGATATTATAAACATATTTTCAATCTTTTTCAATAAAAAATACATCATATAATAAAATAATATTATAATATGTAGAAGTATTATTATATTTGCACCTTGTATAAAATATACATTTTTGAAATTAAAAAATTATTGCTTTGTGAATCACAAGAATATTATCATTTTAATTTAGATATATAATATAAAAAGAACTGTCAAATCAATTCAGTGTTGATCATAAGATTGAGTATAATATGGGGTGATATTCATTTGGATGAATTTAAAATTGAAGCTTAAAGACATGTCTTTTCTCTTTTCATTATTGTTGTTTTCATTTATAATATGGTATATCTATGGAGGTTAATATGAGTAAGATTATTATAGTTGGAGCAGGGGTATCAGGTGTTTATTTATCTATATTATTGTCTCAACATGGTCATGAAGTCATTGTTTTAGAACAAAATCCCACGCCATTAAAAAAGCTTTTGGCGACTGGTAATGGTCGATGTAATTTATCTAATGAAGATATGGATATTAAGTATTATCAGAGTGATAATCTGGATTTAGTTAGTGATATTATTCATCATTTTGATATAGATGAAGCTATGAAAGATTTAGGATTAATGACGACTCATATTGGTAAACTTATATATCCTCATAGTGAACAAGCTATCAGTGTTAAAAATATATTGTTGAATAGAGCTTTAGAATTAGGTGTATTGTTTATTTATAATCAAGAAGTAATAGATATTAAACCTTTTAAACAAACTATTACTACTAATGATCAAAACTATCATTATGATGAAGTTGTACTTGCGATGGGAAGTGAAGCAGGCAAACTTTCAGGTGTTAATGCTTCAAGATATCAAATTCTAAACAAACTTAACCTCAATATCATTGAACCAACACCATCATTAACCCAAATGTATACTAAACCTGTATATAAATCATTTAAAGGCGTCAGAGTAAAAGGTACTTTTAAATTATTAGAAGATAATCAAATAAAACATGTGGAAAAAGGAGAATTATTGTTTACTGATTATGGTGTTAGTGGTATTGCAGTAATGCAATTATCAGCTTATATTTTACCTCATCATCATTATCAATTATCGATTGATTTTTTTAGCGAAAAAGATAGTCAAAAATTGTATGAATATATTGAACTTCAAAAAAATAAAGCATATAATCATATTTATGATGGCCTTTTGCCTTTAAAAATTGCTCAATATATGGAAAATAAAGGTATGGATGACATCACTCAATTAAAAGATTTTAGATTAGATATTGTGGGTTTAAGAAACTATGAAACAGCTCAGGTGATGAAAGGAGGACTTTCTTTAAAAGAAGTTGATCATGATTTGCAGCTTATATCATATCCAAATATTTATGCTATGGGGGAAATATTAAATGTGGCTGGCTTATGTGGTGGATATAATCTACATTTTGCTTTTTCTTGTGCAAAGCATGTAAGTGAAGCTATAGAAAGGAACAGGTATGTTAAGAATACATAATGTCAAGGTAAGATTAGGAAAAGTGAATCATCAAAAAATCTTATCGCAACATTTAAATATTCGTGAAAAAGAAATTAAAAGCATACGATTAGTAAAGCAGTCTATTGATGCTAGAAGAAAAACGATTTATTATGTCAATAGTTATGATTTTGAAGTTGAAAATGAAGAGAGAGTGTTGAAATATCATAAAGATATTTTAAAAGTTGAACCTTATCATTATAATTATTTACCAGCTAATGGTAAACATGTAGCTATTGTGGGAACAGGTCCTGCGGGGTTGTTTTGTGGCTATGTGCTTGCGAAAAGTGGTAATAAGGTAACGATGATTGAAAGAGGTAAGAAGGTTGATGATAGAATTAAAGATGTTAATGCTTTGATGAATCATCATGTTTTAAATACTGAAAGTAATATTGCTTTTGGTGAAGGTGGTGCAGGTACTTTTTCAGATGGAAAATTAACGACAAATGTTAAGAATGAACGTATTGCTTATATTTTAGAAACATTTGTGAAGTTTGGTGCACCAGAAGATATTTTATATCAAGCTAAAGCTCATATAGGTACGGATTATTTACGAAAAGTTGTAGTGCGTATGCGTCAAGCTATGGAAGATATGGGTGTGACATTTTTGTTTGAAACAAAGATGGTTGATTTAAAGAAAGAAAATGATATAGTTGTTGGACTTCGATCTCCTCAACAAGTCTATACGCTTCACTGTGATGACTTGGTTTTAGCGATTGGTCATAGTGCTAGAGATACTTATGAAATACTATCTAAGTATTTAGTTATGGAACCAAAACCTTTTTCAGTTGGTGTACGTATTGAACAATTACAGGAGAAGATTGATGATATTCAATATCATGGTGTTCAGTCTAAATATTTACCACCAGCTTCTTATAAATTGGCAGTGAAGAGTGAAAATGGTCGAGGTGTTTATACATTTTGTATGTGTCCTGGTGGGCAGGTTGTACCTTCTATGAATGAAGAAAATATGATATGTATTAATGGTATGAGTTATCATAGTAGGAATTTAAAGAATGCTAATAGTGCGATATTAGTGAGTGTTACACCTGATGATTTTGGTAGTGATGATGTTTTAGCGGGAATTGAGTTTCAAAGAAAGTTAGAAAAGAAAGCTTTTGAATTAGGTGGAGGAAACTATCATGCACCTATGCAATTAGCTATGAATTATATATATGGAGAAAGTGGTGCATTGAAGGATGTTATTCCTTCTTATTTACCAGGAGTGAATGAAACTGATTTAAATCAATTATTTCCTGATGATATTAATGTGAGTCTTAAAGATGGCTTAATTAAGATGAATCAAAAGATGCCTGGCTTTATTGATGAATCAACGATTCTTACAGGTGTAGAGACACGTAGTAGTTCACCTGTTAGAATTTTAAGAGATGATCATTATCAATCATCTGTTCAAGGTATTCATCCAATAGGTGAAGGTGCAGGTTATGCAGGTGGTATTATGTCTTCTGCAGTGGATGGCATCATATGTGCAGAGAAGATACTTTTAGGTGAGGAGTGAAAGCATGTATATTATTATAGGTTTAGGTAAGGTTGGACAGTTATTAACCAAATATTTAGCGGATGAAGGGCATGATGTAGTTGTTATAGATACCAATCCCCAGAAAGTAGATAGTGTTGTTAATATTTATGATGTTATGGGTATTTGTGGAAATGGCGCTAATTTTGATATTTTACAAAGCGCAGAAGTTGAGAGGGCTGATGCAGTTATTTCTGTTACAACTTCAGATGAACTTAATATTCTTGCTGGTTTGATTGCTCATAAAGAAGGTGCTAAAAGTGTCATCGCTCGTGTTAGAAATCCTGATTATTCATCTCAACAATCATATATACGTGAAGAATTAGGATTCGATATGATTGTTAATCCTGAACAGGCAGCTGCTGATGAAATAACACGTATGATTATGTTCCCTCCAGCTGCTAAGGTTGATACGTTTGTAAAAGGCAAAGTAGAGTTAATAGAGCTTAAAATTGATAAGAAAGTTAAGCTTCATGATGTCATCTTAAGCCAATTATCTAAAGTGACTAAAGCTAATGTTTTAATATGTGCTGTTTGTCGCCAAGAGGAAGTTTATATTCCTGATGGATCTTTTGTTTTAAAGAAAGGAGATCATATATTTGTTACCGGTCTTCATAAGGATTTAACGAGATTTTGTTTAGATACAGGTTTTATGAGTGCTAAAATTAAAAATGTTTCTATTGTTGGTGGTAGTAAGATTACTTATTATCTCATAAAACAATTAGCTGTTTTAGGTATTAAAACAAAGGTTATTGAAAACAATCATCAAAGATGCATCGATTTATCTCAAAAAATGCCTTATAGTGTCGTTATAGAAGGTGATGGTAGTGATAAAGATGTATTATTAGAAGAGGGTGTACAATTAAGTGATGCGATTGTAACTTTAACTGGTATGGATGAACAAAATATTATTTTAGGTTTAATGGCTAAAACATTAGGTGTTAAAAAAGCGATTGCGAAAGTCAATCATATTAGTGCATCTAATTTTATAGATCAGTTAGATGTTGATAATATTGTGGATCCTAAATCTATTGTTGCATCTCAAATTATTGGTTATTTAAGATCTAAGTTTAGCTTAGATGAAAAATCTTCTGTAGTGACTTTACATAAGGTGGTTAATGAACAAGTTGAAGCATTAGAGTTTGTTGTTAATGAAAATACAAAGAATCTTGGTAAACCATTAAGTGAAATTCAAATGAAAAAGAATATTCTTATAGGTGGCATTTTAAGAGATTATAAGTTGATTATACCTAAAGGACAAGATACATTAGAAGTAGGCGATCGTGTTATTATTATTGCTTATAATATTATTTTAAATAAATTAAATGATATTTTTAAGGATGGTTATTATGAATAGACGCATGATTTTATATATATTAGGAAAAATGCTAGAAATTGAAGGTATTTTGATGATATTACCTTTATTAACAGGGATTATCTATCATGAAAATGCCACAATATGTTATTTAATAACTGCAATTATTTGTATGGCTATAGGTTTTTTGATTAGTCATAAAAAACCTAAGAAACAAAATATTTATGCTAAAGAAGGGTTCCTTATTTGTGCTTTAGCTTGGATATTGTTATCTATTTTTGGGGCGATACCATTATGGATGAGTGGTGAAATTCCTCATTATATTGATGCTTTATTTGAAATTGTTTCTGGTTTTACTACAACTGGTTCATCTATACTGACAGAAATTGAAACATTATCTCGTTGTAATCTTTTTTGGAGAAGTTTCTCTCACTGGGTTGGAGGTATGGGTATATTAGTATTTGTGGTTGCATTTTTACCCGATGTGAGTGGTTCTACTATGCATATATTAAAAGCTGAAATGCCTGGACCAATTGTTGGTAAAATGGTTTCCAAGGTTAAAATGAATGCGCAATTATTATATAAGATTTATGCTTTTTTAACTGCGGCAGAAGTGATTTTATTGGTATTAGGCGGATTACCTTTCTTTGATAGTTTATTAAATGCATTTGCGACAGCAGGTACTGGAGGCTTTGCCATTAAAAATGCTTCTATAGCAGCTTATGATAGTGCTTATGTTGATGGGGTTATTACAGCCTTTATGATTTTGTTTGGTGTGAACTTTAATCTTTATTATTTTGTGGTAATTGGTAAAGTATCACAACTCTTTAGAAGTGAAGAATTACGTTGTTATTTAGCTATTATTGCTGCTTCAGCCATCATGATTACGATAAATATAGCCAATCTTTATTCATCCATATTTGAAGCCTTTAGATATGCGATATTTATGGTTGGTTCTATTATTACTACCACAGGTTTTGTAACTGCTGATTATGGTCAATGGCCAATGTTTTCTCAGATTATTCTTATATTATTGATGTTTATTGGGGCTTGTGCTGGTTCTACTGGTGGCGGTATGAAGGTATCAAGAATTATGATTTATGCGAAAACTTGTGTTTCTGAGTTTAAGCGTATGATTCATCCTCATAGTGTGGTTTCTGTAGAGTTTGAAGGTAGTCATATTAGTGATAGTAGTTTAAGAAATGTATTTGTTTATTTAGCAGTTTATTTCTTTATATTATTTATATCTATATTATTGATATCTTTAAATAACTTTGATTTTGCGACAACATTTAGTTCTGTTGTTACTTGTATGAATAATATTGGACCAGGACTTAATATATGTGGTCCAGTTGGTAATTTTTCTACATTTAGTGATTTTTCAAAGATTGTTTTATGTTTTGATATGTTAGCAGGACGTTTGGAGTTATTTCCATTGTTGATGCTATTTTCAAGAAGTTTATGGAAAAAATAAGAAGTTCACAAAGAACTTCTTTTTGTTTGCTTTCATTCTTTATGTATGCTAGAATAAGCCCATATTAACGAAAGGAAACTTATATGAGTAAAGTAAAGAAATTAGGAAAATATAAAGGTATTGAAGTTACGGTACCTAAAACAACAGCAAGTGATACAGAAGTTGATAAGGAGATTCAACAGCTTCTAGCACAACGTCCACTTTTAATAGATAAAGATGGTGTTGTTGAAAATGGGGATGTGACTGTTATTGATTTTGAGGGCTTGAAAGATGGTGTGGCTTTTGCAGGAGGGACAGCAAAAGATTATTCATTAGAAATTGGTTCACATTCTTTTATTGAAGGTTTTGAAGAAAAGATGATTGGTATGAAAGTAGGGGAAACAAGAGATTTAGATTTAACTTTCCCAACAAATTATCAAGCATCAGAATTAGCTGGTCAAGATGTTATTTTTAAAGTTACAGTACATAAGATTCAAACCAAACAAGAAGCTACATTAAATGATGAATTTGTACAATCATTGAAGATTCAAGATGTTAATCATGTAGATGAATTTAAGACTTATATGAAAGCATATGTTCAATCTAAACATGATGATAATTATCGTACAAATGTTGAAAACGTATTATTTCAAGCATTACTTAATGATTGTGAAGTAGAAGTAGAAGATAAAGATATTGAAGCTGCTATGCAAGAACAACTTGATCAGATTTCTTATGATTTATCAAGACAAGGTATGACTTTAGATGCTTATTTATCAATGGCTGGTGCTTCTTTAGACGCTTTAAAAGAACAATTAAGACCTTCTGCTAAACAACAAGCACAATTTGAAGCTATTATTGATGCTATCATTATTGTTGAAGGTATTGCTACTAGTGATCAAGAAATTGATGAACAATTTGATATGATGGCAAAACAAAACAATATTACCGTTGAACAAGTTGAAGCTCAAGTATCTAGAGATGGTTTTAAACGTGATTTTAATCGTGTAAAGTCAAGTCAATTAGTGATTCAAAGTGCTATTATTCATAATTAAAAATATCTTCCTTATGGAAGATATTTTTTTAATCTGTTTTGTGATGCTTCTTTCAACAAGATATCTGGTTCTGCAAAATATTGCGCTAACACATCGGCATCTTTAAGTATTTCATCATATATATCATGAACTTTATCTTTATCACTATGATGTTTAATTGCATTCATTATGATATTTTTTCTTCTTCACTATATTCATTTAAATATGGTTTAATCATATCGCTACTTCTAGAAGCATGATTAAAAGATGAATAATAAACAAATTGAGCTATATCATGAAACAAACCCATAATTCCAGCTAATTCAATATCTAAATTATTTTCTAAAGCTAACTTTTGACAAATATTACTGACAGCAATACTATGACCATAAGCTCTTTGTTTATAAATACCATGACAATGTTCTTCTATTTGACTATAAAAAATACTCTTTAAATTTTCATATCGATTCATCTTCTTAACCCCTTTGGATATAAATTTTTTGCTTGGCCATTACTTTCTTTATAGAAAGATAATGGATACTCATCAACAAATAATACGCCATAACCCTTTTGATCACTACCAACAATACACTCACCATGAAGATATTGTTTGATTTCTACGTCATCTACATGATAAACATAACTTTGTTTCACATCTTGTTTATTTAATGTTAGAGCTAAAGCTAAACTTGGTTCAAAACGATTCTTTTTACATTCTCCTAAATATAGCCCATTTCTTAATATTCTTATTCCTTTTAATGAAGGAAATTGTGGTTGGATACTATATATATGATTGTTGTTATCATAAAGATGAGTAGGCATATTGATATGAAGATATTTGTTGTAGAAATCTTGTATTAGATTGAAATTATTTCTTGATATAGTTGCTCTCATTGGCTTGTATTTATAAGAAGAAGGTGTACCATTTTTTTGAATTAAGGCTATAAATTGACCTTCGCCCTGATATTTATGAGGATATAAACGTACGACTTCTTTAAAACCAATACCTTCACTCATACCATGACTCTTAGGTATAGGTAAAAGCGTACAATCATAATGATCTAGGATATAGCGAATCTGATCTTCATTTTCTATCGTATTATAAGTACAAGTTGAATAAATTAATTGTCCACCAGGCTTTAATAACTTCATCGCTGTATCAATCAATCCCCTTTGAATATACGCACACTCATTAACTTTATCTATAGACCATTGTTTAATAGCTTCGTTATTTTTTCTAAACATCCCTTCACCACTACAAGGAGCATCTAATATGATTTTATCAAAGAATTCTGGTAATATCTTGATAAAATCTTTAGGATCACTATTAGTAACAATCGTATTTTGCAGGGAAAATCGTTCTACATTCTCACTTAGTATTTTAGCTCTTAAAGGTACAATATCATTGGTAATCATTAAACCATCATTCGATAAATGACTCGCTACATAACAAGTCTTTCCTCCAGGAGCCCCACACATATCTAAAACATAATCATCCTCTTTAATATCTAACATTCCTCCAACAAGTAAAGCACTAGGTTCTTGAATATAATATAATCCACAAGAAAAATAAGGTGATTTACCTAACTCATAATTATCATAATCATAATAATAAGCATCACTAACAATTGGGTGGGACCTTAGATATTGTTGATTTAAATGGGTGGGTATATTATCTTTTAAAGGATTTAAATAAATCGATTTAATTGGTTTATCTTGTAATGCTGACATAAAATCATCATATTCATTACCTAATAAGTTTTTCATTTGTACTTTAAAATCTTCATGCATTTTTATCACCAAATGTATTATACGAAAAATAAAAGTATGTGTAAATTAAAAAATATGTTAGAATGTTGGTGGTGATAAAAATGAATAGATGTAGTTGGGCTAAAAGTGATTTGATGATTGCTTATCATGATAATGAATGGGGACAACCATTACATGATGAGAGAGCGTTATTTGAGTTATTGATATTAGAAGGATTACAAGCCGGATTGAGCTGGGAGATTGTTTTAAAGAAGCGAGTATTATATCGAGAAGCATTGGATGATTTTGATTTTCATAAAATAGCTATGTATGATGAGGATAAATATGATCTTTTGATGCATACTGAAGGATTGATTAAAAATAAATTGAAGATGAGAGCTATTATAAGTAATGCGAAAGCATTTATAGATATTCAAAAGGATTTTGGAAGTTTTGATAAGTATATTTGGAGTTATGTGAATAATCAGCAGGTTATTCATGAATATGAGCATTTTAACGATGCACCTACTTTTGATGAATTATCTACTAAGATTTCTAAGGATTTAAAAAAGAGAGGTTTTAAATTTGTAGGTCCGACAATTATATATAGTTATATGCAAGCTATTGGTATGTATGATGATCATGAAGTTGATTGTTTTAGACATCATAAGACATGCTGAATTATTCCTATAACTGTTTTAACTGTATATGTAGGAATGTTTGTAAATATTTGATACAGTAAAATGCAAAGGTAGTACAGTATTTGTTAAAGCAAATGATGGAATGAGAATAAAGAATAATTTAAATTATAAAATAAGGAGTCAAGTTTATGTTTTTTAACAAAAATAAGAAAAAAGATAAGGCTAAAGAAAGTAATAATGTCAACGTTGTAGCTAGTGATGATCCAAAACCAATTGTACAAGATGATGATTCAGAACCTATTGTAAAAAATGATAATCCTGAATCATCCATAAAAAATGATGACCCAAAACCAACCATAAAAAAAGCTTATTCCAAACCAACAGTAAAAAAAGAAGACATTGAGGACAGTAATGATCCATATGATTTATATGTTCAATATGAAAAATGTTGCTATGAAGAAGATTATGAAAAAGCGTATGATTATGCCTTAAAAGCTGCTGAAGGTGGATTTTGTGTGGGACTTAATGATCTTGGGGACAGATACCTGAAAGGTTGGGGAGTTGCACTTGATAAAGAAAAAGCATTCGATATTTTTAAAATAGGTGCTGAGTTAGGAGATTCCAGTGCACAGTTATCACTTGCCGAGTGTTATGAACATGGTGAAGGAACTGAGGTAGATAATGAAAAAGCTATCTATTGGTACAAGGAAGCTGCAAATTACGATGGTTTTACTAGTCTAGCTATGGAAAGAATTGAAGTAATACAAGCTCAAACAGATCCTGTAATTGCTAAAGAATTAGCTGAAAAGAAGGCAAAAGAAGCAGAGGAAGAAAGAAAAAGACAAAAAGAATTAGAAGACTATTATAATAGTGAGGAAGGTAAGCAGAAAAAATTTAACGGTTATCTAGAGGAAGCTTTAAAGGGCTCTTTCGCATGTCAGTACGCAGTTGGGTCATGTTATTTAAATGGATATGGTGTTAAAGAAGATAAGGAACAAGCTTTTTACTGGTTTTTAGTTTCTGCAATTAACGGATTTACGGATGGAATGGTTATGGTTGCTGCAGCTTATGAATATGGGGTAGGTACAACTGTTAATAAATCATTAGCTTATTATTGGAATCTTAAAGCTGCCAGGGATGGACAAAAGGATGCTATAAAAGCTATTTGTCAGGTAACACCCGATAAAGCCATCGATTATTTAAACAAGGTATGTGAAAATAAAGATGAGAAAATAGGTGCAGAAGCTAAAAGATTAAAAGAATATATAAAACGTGACTTATATATAGATGCTGCCCAAAATGGTGATATAAATGCAATGAGAAATATTAGTATATGTTATGATCAAGGAATAGGGACAGACGTGGATTATTCTCAAGCATTTTATTGGCGAAAAAAAGCGGCTGAAGAGGGAGATGCTGATTCACAATATTATGTTGGTATGCACTATGAGAATGGCACAGGAGTAGAACAAAATGAAAATCAAGCATTTTATTGGTTTAAGATGGCTTCTGAAAACGAGCATTTAGATGCTATGTATGAACTTGCTGTGTGCTATCATTCTGGTAAAGGAGTTAACAAAGATTTTAATCAAGCATTTTGTCTGTACAATCAACTCTGTCAAAAAGGATATCGTCAAGCACAATATACAATTGGCTTATGTTTATTGGGTGATTTAACTCCTGAACAAAGTGATCAAGCGTTGTATTGGTTTGAGCAAGCTGGTGAGGCAGGTTATAGAAATTCTCAAGGAATACTTTATAGATATTATTTATATGGAAAACCTACTATAGATAAAGATGAGAAAAAAGCATTGTATTGGATGGAAAAGGCTGCTGAGAGTGGAGAGGAAGAGGCACAACGTGAACTCTTTAAGCGTTATAATGAGGGTATAGGAACGATTGTCGATAAAAAAAGGCTGTTTACTATCTTGAAAAAATAGCTGAAGGTGGAGATGCGAATGCTCAGAATCGTTTATTATATCTCTATCGTTCTGGAAAAGAAGGTATACCTATTAATGAAAATCGAGCTTTTTACTGGTGTAAAAGACTTGCTGAAGAAGGTTATGATGCAGTTTATGATCTTCTTGGCGTATTTTATGTGAAGGGTACTGGAACTATCCGAGATGTATATAAAGGCTTTTATTGGATTGAAAAAGCTGCACAAAACGGTAATATAGATGCAATGAGAAATATTAGTATATGTTATGATGAAGGCATCGGAACAAATGTAAACAAGAAGTTAGCTCGTTATTGGAGAAAGATGTGGAAAAAAAGTCTGTAGTCGATGCGTATTTAAAAACCTTGACATTATGCCATGTCAAGGTTTTAATATTGTATGGATTATTGTATGGATTTTTGAAAGGAAAAAAAGACATCATTAATTATGCCTTTATAAATCGTCTTCAATGATTATAAAAAATGGTGCCCAAGGCCGGACTCGAACCGGCACGGTTTTAAGGCCGACAGATTTTGAGTCTGTTGCGTCTACCAATTTCGCCACTTGGGCACTTCATGAGTGCGTTACTATTATATTATCTTTTTTTAAAAAAAGCAATAAAAATTTTAAATATGTTAGGATAAACGCACGAAATACCCTATTGACTTTTTAAGAAAATAATGCATTT
>JAJQFG010000029.1 GCA_021201315.1 Erysipelotrichaceae bacterium | reverse complement strand
TATGAATCGAAGCTGACATTTTTTCAATAAGGAGGTCACTTCATATTATCTTTTCCAACTATAAATAATAACCATATGTAAAGAAGTAACAATTACTTGATAATCACGTTACCCTATGGTATTATTATCATACCATGTATGAAAAGTAGATACAAGTACGCAGAAAAATCATACATAGTATGATGAAACATACTAACAGGAGGAATACATATGGAACTAGAAGATATATCAGCTAAAATAGAAAATACAGATTTAAATGAAGACTGCCCTGTAGAAAAAACAATTGATCTTTTAGCAGGAAAATGGACAACAAGAATTATATATCAATTACTCATGAATGATGTCCTTAGATTTGGCGAGTTCAAAAGGAATATTCCTGAAATAACAAATGCAATGCTTTCTTCTACATTAAAAGAACTTGAAGGCAAAGGTATTATCAATAGAAAACAATATAATGAAGTCCCACTTCGTGTAGAATATAGTTTAACAGATGCAGGAAAAGCTATGCTTCCTATTTTTATGGAAATGGGTAAATGGGGTATTAATTATTTAAAATAATATATGATGGAATCAAAAAGATCATCAAAACATATTGTTTTTGATGATCTTTTAATGTATTTAATTAGGGGTTTTATTATGATTAAACTTTTTCATAAATAATTTCAATACATACAAAATTAATCCCATATTATATCAGGTTTTCCTGTCCTTACGGGTGGAATGGTACCATATTTTTCAATTGTATAATCATAATGATCTTCAACACATTTTCTAGTTTTTTCGCAAATTCAATTTAATCAAATACTATTTTTGTGGATATCCAGGATAATATCGAAACACCTGATAGAAATCAAACATTGCTCGTGATAACTCTTTACTCATTTTCTTTCAATATTTTCTCAAAAAAATCAATCAAATATCATAATTAATCTAAAATTACTTCAGGTCTACCCAACTTTTGTGAAGGAATAGTACCATACTTCTCAATCGTATAATCAAAATTGTCTTCAACACATTTTTCTAACTCTTTTGCATACTCAATTTGGTCAAACCCTATTTCACGAGGATATTTAGGATAATAATCAAAGGTACATATAAAATTATACATAGCTTGTGATAACTCTTTACTCATATTTTCACGCCTTTCAACATTTTTAACTTTCTTTCAAAATAATCTAACGATTTAGGAAAATACTTTTTCATTTCCTTATATCTTTCTTTATCAAATTGACATTCAAACATATGTGCAAAAGCCTCATCTGTTATAGCTGTTTCATTCTTTAACCAATAATTTAAACCATGTCCTGCACAATTAACTATTTCCCCATCAGTCAGACCTTCCATCAAATCAGAGACAGACGAATATAAATGCATATTATTTAATTCATCACTAATCGCCACATTAATATCTGCTAATGAATTTAAATGATTTTTTCGTCCGTATTTATTTTGGTAATTAAACACATCTTCTAAAAGCAAGTACTTATATACTGCATCATATGAAACATTTCCTAAAAAATCATCAATCAAATGACCATGCTCATGGAACCAAGTTGTGCCCGAATCTCGTTCATTGATAATATCTGCTTTACTATTCAATTTGATTTTCTTGTTGTTAATATTATAGCAAGGTATTCCAAGATAATCAAGTGATTCAATAGAATCATCACTCACAAAATTATTGTAGATTTCTTTCCCTAACTTTGTACCATGAGAAAAACGTTCTTGTAATATTTGGCGATATACTTTGTCAATATTAACACTTTGATGAGATAATTGTTTTTTAAATTTACCTAAATCTGACATTAAATAATCACTATAATATTTTTCTTTAATTACATCCTCTTTCATTGAATCCTCCAATTTTATAAATAGACAAAAAAAGCAACCTGAGTTGCTTTATATCATCACTTGGATGATTATATGTACTATTTACTTTTTACGAAATCATAATAAGACCCCTTACTATTATATATACGCTAAAAATTTCAGTTTTTCTTTTTTTATTTTTAAAAAATTAAATTTTTTTTGGATGAATTCAATGTTGAATGTATAATTATATAAAATTGATATTATTTAATTTTCAATAAAATTCAAAAAATGATAATATTTCTTTTTCACATTAAGATATTTTAATTCAATATGGATACTTTATTTATATTCTTATTACCGATAAACATAATACTTAATAATTTTCTTGAAGCATTATATATAAACGCATAACTATTTTATAAAAGAAATTCTTAATTGTGTTTAATAAAAAAAGCTAACCATTATTTCATAATAGTTAGCTTACATATTTATCAGTCGAAGATAACCTCAAAAAATATCTCACAACATTATTGTTACAATAGAAGTTATAAATACTTTTAAAATTCGCTTTACTATTTGGCATTCGATATTTTCCATTTCCCCTTGAAAAAATGTACCCATGTAATGATAAAACCAAGCCCCCAACCGAAAATCGCATTCCACCAAATCATGTTGTATCCAATTGCAGGAATTTTTTGTAATGCATAAGTTGAAACTGCTCTAATTGCCAATGCACTTGTAGCAACAAACGTAGAATACAAAGCATCGTTTGCTCCTTGAAATAGTCCTAAAATTGGATAGTAAGACGCAAATGGAATTACACAGATTGCTATGCACCTAACATGAGCGGTACAGTAACCGATTGCTTCAGTTTTTAATCCAAACGCTGTGACAATAGGTTCAGCAAAAATAAATACGACAGCACAAATGCAAATAGAAATAATTTCAGAAATGATAACTGTATGCCTTGCACCAGTGATTACGCGATCCATTCTTTTTGCACCAATGTTTTGAGCTGTGTATGTGCTCTGTGTTGTCATCAAAGCATTTGCTGTAAGTGTTAGATATGTTTCCACCTTTTGTGCCACAGAGAAAGATGCTGTCATTGCTTCACCATAGCTGTTGACTGCACGCTGAATAAAAATAAACCCAACTGAAACAATTAACTGTTGTAGTGCCATAGGGAACCCTTTTTGAAGAGTTAACATTGCCAGCGTTTTTTCAAACGTAAATTCCGTTAACTTCCAACGAAATAATGGATATTTTTTTACCATATAGATAAATGCGGCTATGCATGAAGCCATCTGTGCTATATCTGTTGCGATTGCAGCTCCAGCAACCCCCATATGAAAATTATAGATAAACAAAATATCAAGTACGATATTGATAATGCTCGAAACAAGAAGAAAATAAAGCGTTGCCTTACTGTCCCCAATTCCACGAAGAATGGCGGCAATAATGTTATATCCAAACTGAAATACGAGTCCTAACGCATAGAGTTTAAAATAACTGTCTGCCATATCCAAAAGGCCTTCTGGTGTAGCAAGAACTATATTCAATGCAAATCGGCTAATTATAACACCAACTACTGACGATACAATTCCCATACCAATCAATGTTAACAATGCCGTAGAGGCTTGTCTTCTCATTTTTTCTTGCTCTCCTGCCCCAAACAACTGTGCAATGAGAACACAAGCACCAGCAGAAAAACCATTTGCTAATGCAAGAAATGCCATAGTTAAAACTCCACAAGCTCCAACAGCAGCTAGTGCTTCCTCACTCGCAAAGTTACCTACAATAATTGTATCTGCAGTGTTATAGAATTGCTGAAGCAACATTCCCATAAATACTGGAAACATAAATGCAAGAATTCCTTTCCACGGTTCACCATTAAGCAAGTTTTTATTCATAATACACCTCCAAGATAACTATAGTGGCCATCCATAGCATAGATAGCCACTACTTTCATGCGTTAATTAATTTAGTATACAATCTCGACATCAGTGTGATCCTGATACATTTTCCAGAACTCTTCAGCTATTTTTTCTGGCATATACTTTTCAGAAGCACCAATTGTGTTGCAAACCTGAACTGTACCAAGGAAAACATTCTGCTCTTTACATACAGGATGTAATGCTTGCACCATAGCTCTAAGAGCTGCTTTATGCATAGAAAGAGGTAGATATGCTGCACTAGGATACATTGCTAATCCACCACCAGTAATCAGGATTGTACCTTGTTTATCGCTAAATTCCTCTCCCAATAACTGCTTAATGCAAGTATATGCACCAAGAACCTCTGCATTATAACGTTGCATCATAAGTTCGGTAGTAATTCCACCTGCCACTCCCTCGTCAGCTATGGTAATTCCTACATTGTAGAATAAAACATTTGGCACACCATAAGTTTTTATTGCCTGCTGCATTGTTTCTGCTAGTAACAATTGATTTGAAGTATCTACAACCTGCGTTTCTACTTCCAATCCTTCACCTTGCATATCCTTTTGATATTCAGCCAAATGTTCTGCACTACGACTCATAAGTACCAATCTAAAATCATTTGCTCCAAATTTACGAGCAACTGCATTACCTAAACCTTTACCTGCACCAACTACAAAAATTGTTTTTTTCATTTTCAAATTTTCTACCTTTCTTTACTATCATATTTATATGAATTTTACAAAGAAGCACCTAAGCGATATGCAACTTCTACTTTTCCACTGCCTAAGACTTCACCCAGATTTTTCCATCCTAAATTACGCTCATAAGTGCGATACCAAGTTAGAGCTTGCGTATAATCAGAGCCTCCTGCTGTCATGAGCAACACACTTTCCCTTGGAAATTTACTGTAGCCCAAACATTCCAGTTCCGCATACAAACGATCTGCAACTGTTTTCAAAGTTCCAGTAATCGTCCAAAAATAAAGTGGAGAAGCAAATACTACTACATCACAATCTGCAAAAGCAGAATAAATCTGCTCCATATCATCTTTTTGAGAACAAGGACTATGTGGGTCATTTCCCGCATGCAGACAGCCTTTGCAACTATGAATGTCCATGCTATCCAAATAATATTCTTGCACCAAGTGGCCAGCACTTCTGGCACCATCTATAAAGCTATGAACCAGCTTTGCAGTGTTGCCGTTTTTTCTAGCTGCACCATTGAGCACCAAAATTTTTTTTGCCATAAATTTCACCTTCCTTTTTATTTGTCACCAGTCAAACAAGCTACGCCCTACTTCAATTTTACTTTACTATTTACAACTTTAGAGCCTCTTGCCTTTACATGTACTCATTGTAAAGCTAAATAGATTGACTTAGAAGATACCAAAATGTTAAAATAGTTTTTAGAAAAAATAAAAGCGAGGTGTTATCATTATGATGTATTGCCATGAACTTTATACGTTTATTGTTGTTGTAGAACAGGGAAGCTTTCTAAAAGCCTCAAAAGAGTTGTTTATCACTCCTGCATCTGTGATGAACCAAATAAATAAACTTGAAGATCAAATGGGAATAAAATTGTTTGACCGAACCAACCAGGGTGTAAATCTGACCAAAGCTGGTTGTTCCATATATAAAGATGCGAAAAAAATTGTGAAGATATCTGACAATGCAATCGCCCATGCCAAAGAAATTGCCTTAAAAGAACAACAGACTATTCGCATTGGCACTTCAATTCTTCGCCCTTGCAAAATGCTTATTGACATGTGGTCAAAGATAGATGATGGTACCTTGCCAATTAGTATGCAAATTATCCCTTTTGATGATACTCCTGCTGGCATGGAATTAATGTTATCTTCTATTGGTGAAAAAATCGACTGTTTTGTAGGGCCATGCGATTCTGTCATCTGGCATGAAAAATACAATATTTTAGAACTTGGTCGTGAAGATTGTAAAATTGCAATTCCCAGAAAGCATCACTTATCCCAAAAAGTCATGCTATGCTGGGAGGACTTAAATGGTGAAAAGCTTATGTTAGTAAAGTGCGGAGATTCCCCTGTTTTAGATGCACTAAGAGATGAAATTGACGCTAACCATCCGCAAATTACGGTATTAGATGCACCGCATTTTTATGATACCAGTATCTTTAATGAATGTGAGCAATTAGGATGTCTAATGGAAACACTTGACATTTGGCAAGATGTTCACCCATCACTTGTAACACTTCCAATAGCATGGAATTATCAAGTACCTTATGGCATTGTTTATGCCAAAAATCCTTCTGAAACTGTTATGTCGTTTATTGGTAAAATCAAAAATCAGCTATAACTAAATGCCAAGACAAATATTTGCCTAGGCATTATGCATTTTATTTTGTCGCTTCAACTAATCTTAAGAAATGGGTACCATTGGCAATTTTATGGGGATACTCATTAGCCAGCCATCAGATATATTCTGGAATACTGAAAACTGACCTATGTATTTTGATGGTATAACTGTAGCCAATGCAATAAGCATTATTAGTAATCTAGTAATATCTGAGGAGAAGTACTATTATCCTTATGATCTGGATGATGACATAATGTTTTAATGTAAGATAATAAAAGAACCTATTAATCGAGATAGTTTCTTTTTTATAACTAATAATACTAAAACTATCAGCTAATCATTAATTATTTAAAATGATATATTACAAAATAAAAAGCTAACCATTATTTCATAATAGTTAGCTTTAAGAATAATCATACTAAACTCTGTCCCATTTTATAAGCTTTTTTCAGACAAGAATTGAATGTTTTATCATGATGTTCTTTCTTTCCTTTTCCATCCATCATTGTCCAATCATACAAACTATAATCATTAACCTGAAGCGTATTTCCACAAATAAGGACAATTGTTGGTCCCACATAAGTTTCAAAAGTATTTTTATACTTAGGAATAATATCACTATAATACCCATTCGCTTCATATGAACTATCATCACTGTTACTTGTTAAAATAAAGAGAACAGGTATCATATGTTCATTACAACAAGGCTTTTCCAAATTATATGTAAGAGATTGAAAAATCAATCGTTCATATAAAGCTCTAAAACTTGCTGTCACATCTCCTAAATAATTGGGTGATCCAATAACAAGTCCATCAGCATTACGAATCTTTTCAAGCACATCGTATAATCCATCTTTTAAAATGCACTTACCAAAAGTAGCCTTTCGTTTACAGCTAAAGCATGATACACATCCAGTATACTTTTCCAAACGATATAAATATATATATTCTACTTCTACCCCCTTCATTTTCACAACCTCTTGCAGCTTCCTTAATCAGCTTATCTGTATTCCAACCCTTTCTTGGGCCAGCATTAATTGCTACTATTTTTTCATGTTTACCTTCAACAAATTCCTTTTTTATTCAATATTATTGAATCTTCTTAAGAATTGATACAACTAATGCTTTTTCATCATCAGTTAAAGCATCAAATACTGCTGCTTCATTAGCTTTTTTCTTTTCTTCGTCTTGTTGTAATTTAGCTTTACCTTCATCTGTAATAGAAATAATAGCATCTTTACCTTTACCAGTCATAGATACATAATTCTTTTCTATTAAATCTTTAAGTATTTTATCATTCATACTATGAGGTATACCTAAAATCATTTCTAATTGTGGTTTTTCAATACTTTCTACTTTAGATAATAATACCAAAATTCTTTCATGCATAGGTTTACCTTTTGGTGGAGGTCCCATTGGTGGTTTATCACCATGACATTCTGGTTTTTCTGGTCTATTTGCTAATTTAATTTTGTGTGAAATACGATTAATATTTTCTACTAATTCTTCATTGATTGTTTTCATTTTTTCTCCTTTTGTAAATCAACTAAATATTTTCTAACTGTTGAAATAAAATGTAATGATCCTGTAATCACAATATGATTCTTTTTAAAGTAAGCTGCACGAAGTGCTTCTTTAAAACTACCTACCTTAATCAAATGCTCACGATCTTCTACATTATCCACATCAATAACACGTTCATCATCAAATGGTGTTAAATAAACTTCATAGCCTTCTTCTAATAAGATATCCAACATTGGATTAATATCCTTATCTTTTAAACAAGAGAATATAATACTAACATTTTCCTCTTCTTTAACTTCCAATGTTTGAATTAATGCTACAATTCCTGGTACATTGTGAGCGCCATCAATATCTACTGTTGTATCTTTATATGGTAAGGTTTCATATCGGCCTTTCCATGAAGCATTTTCAATAGCAGGAACAGTAACTTCAGGATTTAAACGGAATAGTTTAGAAGCAATGGTTAATGCAAGTCTAGCATTATCAACTTGATAAATACCTTGATTCTTTAGTTCAAACTCCATATCACGATATCTAAAATGGAATGGATAATGGGATACCTGATATTCAGGAACAACACACATCATAGCACCCATAGCATCACATTGTTCTTGAAGTCGTGCAAGTATTGTTCCTTGTTTTTCTGATGTAATGAATAATTGGTTTGGTTTGATAATACCCATTTTTTCATTAATAATATCATAAATACTATCACCTAATTGTTTTTGATGATCCATACCAATATTTGTTATAGCACTGATAATTGGATCAATAACATTTGTCTTATCATGTAAACCACCAATTCCTGTTTCAATAATACGGTAATCCAAATCTTCATCTTGAAAATAAGCAAGCATAATTAAAACATCGATTTCAAACATAGATAAGCCATCTTCTTCAATAACATCATAATATTTATTAATATAGAATAATAAATCTTCATCACTAATAGGAGCATCATCTATTCTAATACGATCATTATGACAAATAAGATATGGAGATGTAAATGTACCTACATGATATTCATGAGCATTCAAAATACTACGTAAATAGTTAACTGTAGAACCTTTTCCATTGGTACCTGCAATATGAATCATATTTTTTTGTTTCATATGAATATGACATTTATTGAGTGTTTTTCTAAATTCATCTATGGTACGTTTACTACGCTTTGATTCTATATATGCTATCGCTTCTTCAACATTATCAAACATGTTATAACCTCCAATCTATTGGTTCAATATGATTTTCTATTAAAAATTTATTGGTACGAGAGAATGGCTTAGAGCCAAAGAAACCTCGATAAGCAGATAAAGGTGATGGATGTGGACTAGTAATTACTAGATGCTTATTTTGATCAATCATCACTGCCTTATCAATGGCTTGTCTACCCCATAAGATAAATACTAAAGGTTTTTCTCTTTGATTCATCACTTCTATAATATGATTTGTAAATGTTTCCCATCCTCTACCTTTATGTGAATTAGCACGATGCGCTTCCACTGTTAAAACAGTATTGAGTAATAATACCCCTTGATTGGCCCATGCTGATAAATCTCCATGTTTAGGAATATCAATACCAACATCATCATGTGCTTCTTGATAGATATTTGCGAGACTTGGAGGTATTTGTACTCCTCTAGCAACACTAAAAGCTAAGCCATTGGCTTGATGCTCTTCATGGTAGGGATCTTGTCCAATAATGACAACTTTAATATCATCATAATCTTTAAAATTAAAACAATGAAATACGCGATTACGTGGTGGATAGATAGTTTTGGTTTGATATTCATGATTCACAAATGTTTCTAGTTGTTTATAATAAGGCTGTTTTCTTTCTTCATTAATTATTGTTTTAAAATCCATTAGTCTATGAACCTTTCTATTACTTCAGCCACTGCACAATCACCATAATCTACAGTAGTCACATAATCACATAAGTCTTTAATATCTTGCGTAGAGCTTAAAACACAAACACCTAAACCTGCTTCTTCCATCATAGAAACATCATTATAATTATCACCTATTGCAATAGTATCTTGAATATCAACATTTAAATAATCTGATAACCAATGAATGGCTTCGCCTTTATTGATCCCTTTTTTATTCATTTCTAGATAACGATTACTAGAGAAAGTAAATGAAACATCATTATCAAATTCATTAATTAAATCTATAGATATTTCTTTTAAATAATCCATATCTCTTTTTTCAAATAATATTTTAGCAATCTTATCGTCTTTGAGAAAATCCATATTATAGTCATCTATGACTTTAAAATTCGCTTTTTGATCCATTTTACGTTGAACTTCGTTAGGATCAGCATGGAATATATAACAACAATCTAGTGTAAAAACAAGTGTACAAACATCTAAATCTTTTCCTTTATCAAATAATTGCTTCGCTAAATCAAAAGATAAACCATTAAATCTTAATATCTTAGAATCTTTATTTTCTACAATAAGTCCCCCATTAAAACAAATAGAATACTCATTTTCTTTTTCATATGTACCAACTTCCTGTGATATTTCACCTATCATATTAAAAGCTCTACCTGTTGCGACAACAAACTTGACATTTTTATCTTTTAATGTAGCTATAGCTTTTTGATTACCTACAGGTACATGATGATTCACCAATAAAGTTTCATCCAAATCTGAAAATATTAATTGATACATACTAATCCTCCTCGTATAAAAATTCCATAAATATAGGTACACGTTTTCGCCATTCACTCTCATTATGAACAGTATCAGGGAAGAAATGATATTCTAAAATTATATCTTTTTCTAATAATCTATGATATATATAATCATTTGTTTCTATGTACATTTGATCAATTGCCTCATTACCACAGCCTTCAAATTCACCTAAATCCATATAAAATCTTTGTCCATGATAATCATATTGATCAATCAAATCATCAAACTCATACATATAAAACCAAAAAGCTGTTGATAAACAAGCACATCTATTAAAAACTTCTGGATAAGCTAATCCTGCATAAGCTGAAATAACTCCACCCATAGAACTACCCACAATACCAGTATCATCTTCTATTGTGCGAAAATGACTATCAATATATGGTTTTAATTCATAAACCATCCGATCAACATAATCCTGACCTTCACCACCATTAGGAATCTCTGTTTGTCCCGTTTCTAACAATGTCAACTCATCACTAATGACCCAAGGCCCATATTCATCATTACGTTTATAACCTTCTTCATTACATGGTATGGCTACCATAATAATATCTAAATTATTTTCTATAGCATAATCTGCAAAGCCCCAACTTATACCACTATAAGATTCTTCGTCAAAGAAAGCATTTTGACCATCCTGAATATATAAAACAGGATATCTTTGCTCACTCATATCATAATCATCTGGTAAATAGATAATAACCTCGCGGTCTCTATCAAGTTTAGACATATGCATATTCAATGATTGAAACATAAAAACCTCCTTCAATATATAAAGAAAAATAAGCTAAGCTTATTCTTCTTGTTCTGGTAAAATGACTACTTCTTCACCTTCAGATGGAAAAATATAATTATCTCTCGCATATCTGGCAGCATAGTCATCATCATTTAATAAATCAACTTCTTCTTCTAATTCTTCTTTTTCAGCTTGAAGTTCATCTCTTTGCTCAGTTAAAACAGCTAATTCCTCACGTCGCTCTAAAACACGCACTGCTGTAACAACCAAAGTATATATCATGCCCACTGATACAATGATACAAATAACGCCTACGATTTTTTTGTATCGTGCTTCTTTTCTCTTTTTTGCCATATATTTTCCACCTTCTTTTTACTCTTTAGTATTATAGCATTAATACTATGAAAAAAGAAGAAAAAAGGTGTTAGAATTCTTTTAATCAATCTTAAGATTATTTCTAAATAATATAATTCATACTTAGCATAATATCTTTGATATATAACATATCCTATAAATATTAAAACAAAGAAATATCCTCTTAAAACACCATCATTGATATAAACCAAGCCATAATAATACAGAAATCCGATAAAGAATCCCAATATGATTTGTATCATATATCTTAGAACAATGGGTACTTTCATACATATACGATTAATGAAATGATAAAACATACAAGCTATAAAACCATAAATAAAACTATAAAACAAACAACGAAATTGTACAGTTAAGTCATTCATCTAAGAAATTTACTTAAAGGTTTTTCTACCTTCTTTTTCTTATCTGTTACATAAGCCATACTATCAATATTACCTTTAATACTCACTTCATTTTGTTCCTGATTCAAATTTACTAATGTGAGATCTGTCCCTGTTACATTTAAAAAACCTAATGAAGTTTCAATGAGAAATTCAAAAGAATCAAAGCTTTCAATCTTTTTTACACCAGTTAATTCTAATGTCTTGCGATCTTTTAAACATAAATGATGATAAGGCGTTTCAAAATGTAAATTATTATCCATAATTACCTCCTACATCACTATATGTTAAAAACACAAAAATATACTAGTTAACATTTTTATAGTGAACAATTACTAATAGTTCATTGAGTTCTTGATATAAATCATTTATTTCTTTATTTAATTTATTATTCATATATAAAGATGGTAACTTATCCACACGTTCTAAAAAGTTTCTCACTCTTTCTAAAAACAAGTCACCTTCATTAAACATATTATGCTCTCTCATATAAGGAAAAACATATTCATATATTTGATCAGTAAGTATATCTCTTATACCTTCAATTTCTGTTATATCATTCATTATCTTTTTTCTTTTCTTCTATAATTTCATATAACATGCTACTATCATCTTTTAATACATGTTCTTTCAATTCTTTTACTTTAACGATTAAGATGCTTCTACCAAATTCGATTTCAATAATATCACCTATTTTAAGCTGAGTTGATGGTTTAGCAATTTTACCATTCACTTTAACACGTGAAGATTCAGCAATTTGTTTGGATAATGTTCTTCTTTTAATAATTCTTGATACTTTTAAAAATTTATCTAATCTCATAATATCTCCTTAATAATCAAAATCTTTAAATAATCTATTAGCTATAACTGTATTAACGCCTAAATCTTTAAGTCTTAGATATTCATTCATATTAGGGACTGTCCATGTAGCAATGATCATATTGTTTTGTTTTAATTCATTTATATTTTCTTTGTTTAAATAATCATAACGAGGATGGATAGCTGTTAAATGATGATCATATAATTGTTGAATTTTTTCATCATAATGATCTTCCATTAAGTAACCTAAATATAAGGTACTATCTAATTGTTGTAATTTTAATAATGATGGCAAATAGAACGATGAATAAATGATTTTATCATGAAGATGATAACTTTCAACCATATCATAGACTTTTTGTTCAATATTTTCATAATGAATATGATCAGTTTTAATTTCTATATTTACTTTAATATTTTTATCTTGTATATAAGCTAATAATTCTTTAAGTGTAGGTATTTCATATGTACCATCAAATTTATATTGAAAGTTATATTGTTTAAGTTGACTCAATGTCATATCTTTAACCAAGCCGTGTCCATTACTTGTACGACTAATATCTTCATCATGTATAAGTACCAATTCACCATCCAATGTCATATGAACATCTGTTTCCAAACCATCAAAACCTTTTTTACAAGCTTGTATAAAAGCTTCTATCGTATTTTCTGGATAATAAGCACTATATCCTCGATGTGCAAATTTAAGCATTTGTTTGCCTCCTATTTTATGATAGAATTATTATACACCGAAAAGGAGGATGTGCAATGATTAAAGCTATATTTTTTGATATCGATGGAACCTTATTATCACATACATCTAAGTCTGTTCCTGATTCTACTAAAAAAGCATTACGTTTACTAAAACAAAATGGTATTTATACATTTATCGCTAGTGGTAGACATATATCAGAGATGAAAGATTTACCATTAGATGATTTAGATTTTACAGGTTATATAACTTTAAATGGTCAATATTGTTTTAATAATAAGGGTATGATTTATGATTTAGCGATTAATCAAAATGATATCAATAACATGATTCATTATATTGATAAATATCCTTTTCCTTGTATATTTGTAGAAGACGAACTTATGTATATTAATTATCATAATGATGCTGTCCAGATTGTCCAAGATGCTATTTCTACACCACTTCCTGATATTAATGATTTACATCGTGGTTATAATCATAAAGTATATCAAGTGATTCCATATGATATTGATAAAAATAAAGAAATAGAAATACTTGACCTTATGCCTAATTCTAAAGCTACACGATGGCATGATTTAGCGATTGATATTATTCCTAAAAATGGTGGTAAACAAAATGGCATTCAACAAGTATTAAATTATTATAATATAAAACCTAATGAAACCATGGCTTTTGGTGATGGTAATAATGATATTGATATGTTAGAGTTTGTAGAAATAGCCATAGCTATGGGGAATGCGTCCGATAAAGTTAAAGAAGTGAGTGATTATATAACAGATGATGTTGATAGTGATGGTATATATAATGCCCTAAAGAAATATGAAATCATTTAAAAAGATCAGGATCAATCCTGATCTTTATGCATTCGTTAAAACTTCTGTAATAACTGGTACAACTTGTTTCTTACGTGAAATTACACCTGGTAGACTAGCTTGGCTATCGTTTAATGTAACGTTAAATGCTTCCTCAACATATTCTGGATGAGGTCCAGCAACAAAGACTTCACTAGTCGCATTGATAACATCTGTTAATAATAACATGGCGAATTCCATGCCATTTTTACTAGTAACTGATTCCATATAATTAAGCATATCTTGTTTATATGGTGCAAAACCTTCAATATCCATTGTATTAACTTGAGCAACACCAACAGAAGCATCACCAAAGTTAAATTTTTTATAATCAGAATTGAAAATTTCTTCAACAGTTTTACCAACCAATGAAGTACCTGCCTTAAACATGCTCATACCAAATTCTTGAATATCAACACCAGCAATCTTAGCTAATTCTTTAGCAATTTTTGTGTCTTGAGGTGTACATGTTGGTGATTTGAAAATAAGTGTATCACTTAAAATAGCACCTAACATAATACCTGCCATATCTGGTTCAATATCCAAATTGTTTTCTTTATAGCATTTTGCAACAATAGTAGCCGTACATCCCACTGGTTCAGCTCTAAATAATACTGGACCAATTGTTTGAATGTCCGCAACTCTATGATGATCTACAACTTCTAAAATTTCAGCTTCTTCAATACCATCAATAGATTGACTTCTTTCATTATGATCCACTTGAATAATCTTTTTCTTTTCACCATTTAATACCTGGAAACGTGAAACAGAACCAACAACACGTCCCATAAAATCAATAACAGGGTAACTACGATAACGTGTTTGACTCATAACTTCTTTGACATATTCCAATGTATCATCAGTTGAGAATGTTTTCAATCCGCTCTTTTGCATAACATATTCAACAGGAACTGCTTGAATAATTTGTTGTGATGTTACAAAAGTATTAAATGGTGTAGAAATAACACTTACATGGGCTTTAGCACATTTTTCTAATGCTTCATCATTTATTGTAAGAGAACCTGTCAAAATAATTAAAGCAACCTTACAACTAACAAAACGATCAATGGCTTCATGGCGATCTCCACCAACAATAACAATATCATTTTCATGAATACGTTTGCTTGCCTCTTCAGCAGTCATGGCAGCAACATGTATTTCACCTTTGACAGTTTTTAAACCCTTATCCAAATACAAAATACTAGCTTCTAGAGTATCAATAACATTTTCAATTGGCGTATTAGCTTGTTTTAAAATGTTACTATCCCATTCATCCATATACCCTTCGATAATATTTGATGTTGATAACAATCCTAATAATTGACTATGATCATCTAATACAGGGGCACTCTTTAAATTTTGTTGTTTCATTAAAGACCATGCTGTCTTTAATGTTAATTCTTTTGAGAAGACTGTAGCCTTATCATACTCCAAATCTTCTACTGTCTGTTTTGCAGATTTCATCATCACTGGAACTTCAGTATTGAATCTCTTTAAAATATATTCCGTTTCTTTATTAATTTCTCCCGGTCTTACTGGTACTGCATTATAACGGCCTATTCTAAAAAGAAAATTTGCATATGCAATAGCACTACAAATCGAATCACTATCAGGATTCTTATGTCCAGTTACAAAAACGACTTCTTTCATCTTTTTCTCCTTCCTACATTTTCTTTAAATAACGATAAATTGTTGGCTCACTCACAGCTAGTTTTTCAGCAACTAATACAATAGCTCCCTTAACTTTAAAAGTTCCTTTTTCCTGTAAATATTTGACAACTTTAATTTTTTCTTCGACATTAAGTCTTTCTACTAAGAAATAGCTAGGGAATCCCATTTGTTCTAAACATTCTTTAATATACATGTCAATCATTTCGTCTAAAGGTGATGATAAGATTTCAATTGGATTATCCATCTTATATTCAACATCTTTGCTTTCTTTAATACCTAAGATTCTTTTGATAGTTGTTTCTAAGTATTCATAATCAGAAATATTAACATTGATACAAAGCATACCAACTGGTGTTTCTCTGCCTTCTTCTTTAATAAAGTAAGTTGCAGAACGCATTAATTTCCCATCTGGTCCAGCTGTTTTATAATTAACTACAAAATCTTTATCTTTATATTGTTTTGTTTCAAGATAATGAAGTGATAAATTTGATAATTTAGCACCAATATCTCTACCTGATAAATGATTATTAGCAATCGCCACTACTTCCTGCTCTTTTGTCGTTAGATCATGTAAGGCTATTTCTACATTTTCACCTAACGCTTCTCCTAAAAATTCGACTAGCTTTCCATATGGTTCTAATAACTTATACATGTTTCTTACCTCCAATTCTTATTATACAACAAATAAATTAAAAGTCCTAGTGATTTTTATTATCGTGATAAAAAATTAGATAGCGCTTTCATTGCCTTGATAAAAAAGAACCTATTCATAATAAAATGTACCCTGTAAAATGGACAGTTAAATAAAAAAGAGTCAAGTGTTG
>JAJQFG010000109.1 GCA_021201315.1 Erysipelotrichaceae bacterium | reverse complement strand
AAAATTACCCCTTTATACTAGTGATTAGCTTAGTGTAAAGGAGGAAAAATATGAATAATTATTTAACTAAGTGTTTTAATCTGTATTGTGACAATTTATCGTCTGATTTAAGTGAAAATACTGTTTACAATAAATCTCATTATGTACAGTGTTTTCTTGAAACATTGGATGATGATTTCCATGATTTCAAAAATTTTGATTTTAATTTTGTTTATCGCTATATCAATAGTCTAGATTACGCTTCACAGACTATTAGTGGCATTGAATTTGTGTTACGTGATTTTTTTAATGTGTTGTATGAAAACAATCTATCTAATTTTGATGGTAAAAAGATTTTCCCTGTTATTATCACCAATAAAAGAGATACTATCCCATCTTATTATTCACCAGAAGAAGTAAAGAAAATTATTGATTCCATTGATATTTCTAAACCACATGGTGTTGAGCATAAGTGCATGCTGCTTCTTGAAGCACAAATGGGATTAAGAACTAGTGATATTCTTGGACTAAAATTTAATGAAATCTTATGGGATAAAAATCTTATTTATAAAACTCAACACAAAACTGGAAATCCTGTTTCAGTTCATATGCCTGAAAATTTAAAATTTCTGCTTATTGATTATTTGAAGAATTATAGACCATCATCTAAAGAAAATTATGTGTTTATTTGTGAAAAAACTAAAAGTCAATATTCACCAGGAACACTTTATTATATTTTTAATAAATATCTAAAGAAAGCAGACATAACTGTTGGCAATAGAAAACATGGTCCACATACTTTAAGACATTCATTAGCTTCAAATCTTTTGAGAAATGACACTCCAATGCAAGTTATAACAGGTATTCTAGGCCATAAGAATCTTAATATGACAAGTCGTTATCTTTCTATAGATATTGAAACCTTAAGAAGTCTATGTTTGGAGGTGTCTATTGATGATGAATGAAAGCAGAAATATATTCAGTGGTGTTTATAAAACAGTTTTTGATGATTATGTGGAATATAAAAAAAGTCTTGGCTACAATATATATGACCGTCGAAGACTAAATGTGCTGATTAATCTAAACAGATTTTTAAATAGTTATAATCCGTCAGATGTAATTCTTACAGAGGGGATGGTTTATGATTATATAAATCAATCATCTGGCCTTTCAGTAAGTACTATACATATTAAGGAAAGCTGTATAAGACAGTTTGGCATTTATCTCCATAATATGAATTATAAAGATATATTTATTTATCCTGAGAATCTTGTAAAAGTCGAATCATCATTTATTCCTTATGTTTTTACCAAAGATGAAATATCCAGAATTTTTAAAGCTACTGATGAAATGAAAGAAAATTCTGAGTCATCAAAAAAGATAAAGCTTTTTTACCAAACATTGATAAGACTTCTTTATGGAACAGGTATGAGAATAAGTGAAATACTCAATTTAAAAATCAATGATGTAGACTTAATTAATAAAGTTATTACAGTAAATAATGGAAAAGAAAATGTATCTCGACTAATTCCTTTTAATAATTCAATTTATTATTGGATGAAAAAATATTATGATGCAATTGCTCGTTTTCATGGTACTTATTTTTTTGAATCACCCTATAACTCTAATAAAACAAGATGTGAAAGCAGCGTCTATAGTATGTTTCAAAAAAGAATTCTTGTCGAGGCAGGTATCAAGCGAAAACCAGATAACACAGGACCAAGGCTCCATGATCTTAGACACACATTTGCGTGTCATTGTCTGGATAAAATGATAAAAGATGGTAAGGATCCTTATTGTGCATTGCCTTATTTAAGTACATATCTTGGTCACAAGGGTATAGAAAGTACAGAGAAGTATCTAAGACTGACAGAAGAACATTTTAAGGAAATAACTGATGCAGGTCACTATATTTATGAAGAAAGTTTGGGTGATGATTATGAATAAAAAAATCACCTTTCAGCTAATGCTTCAGAAATATTTTACTGATTATCTAGTAAATCAAAGGGGCTTCAGCGATAATACTATTGATAATTATCGTATAACATTTATTCAATTTATAATGTATTTTAAAACAGTTTTAAATATTGAGCCAGATAAAATAAGAATGGAAGACATCAGTGTTGAGTTGGTAAATAATTTTTTAAACTGGCTAGAAGAAGCAAGGAACGTATGTGCTTCAACAAGAAATAATCGACTAGCTGGAATAAAATCATTTTTTAAGTATGTAAGTTATCATTATCCCGATTATTTGAATCAATGTACCCTTATTAGATCCATTGAAAGAAAAAGTGAAGAGGTAAAAACTCCAAAATATCTAACTATAGAAGCAACCAAGCATTTCTTTTCAACGTTTGATACCCAAAATAAAAAAGACTTAAGAAATCTTTGCATCATTATGCTTCTTTATGAGAGTGGTGCAAGAGTATCTGAACTTACTCATATCAAAACCTATGAACTTAATTTGACCGCACCACATAAATTAGTATTACATGGAAAAGGAAATAAAGCAAGACCTATTCCTATAGATTCTGCAGTCATTTCATATATAAAGAGGTACATTGAACTATATAATATTGGAGAAAATGATTATCTTTTTATGAATTCGCGTAAGGAAAAGCTTACGCGTAAAGGTATTGAATATATCCTGAAAAAATGTTTTAAAAAGGCACAGTCTATGAGACCTTCACTATATCCAGACAGTATTTCACCACATAGTTTGCGTCACAGTAAAGGGATGCATTTATTGGAAAATGGTGTCAATCAAATTTATATAAGAGATTATTTAGGACATGTTTCAATATCTACAACAGAGATTTATGCGAAGGCAAATCCGGAAGTTATGAGAAAGCATATTGAAGAAGCATCAAAAGGTTTAGTTGAAAAGACTGATTATGATCAAAAAGAAAAGGACCAATTATTGAAATGGTTAGAAGGATTTAAAGGTAATATTTAAAATAA
>JAJQFG010000046.1 GCA_021201315.1 Erysipelotrichaceae bacterium | reverse complement strand
AAATATAAATATGATCATTATGCGTCAAGTGAATCAGATGGTCTAGCATAAAAAATTATATCAATAAACTTATTAAGAACTACTAGATGAGGATCGATAATGTAGTGGCAACCCTATTTTATAGAAGGTGCCTTTACCCAGCAAGTGTATACTTGAACAATAAGGTATGAAAAGCTTTCCTCATGAAAGCTTTTTTCATTAGGAGGGAAAATGGAAAAAATATTATTTACATCAGAATCTGTTTCTAAAGGACATCCCGATAAAATTTGTGATCAAATTAGTGATGCTATTCTTGATGCATGCTTAATGCAGGATCCCTATTCACGAGTTGCTTGTGAATGTTTTATAACAACCAATTTTCTTATTATAGGAGGTGAGATTACAACTAAAGCTATTGTTGATTATGAACAAATAGCTAGAAAAGTAATCACTGATATTGGTTATACGAGTGATGCATTAGGTATTGATGGGAAGCATTGCAACATTCAAGTTGTTTTAGATGAACAATCATCTGATATTGCTTTAGGAACAAATGCGAATGTAGGAGGAGCAGGAGATCAAGGCATTATGTTTGGTTATGCTTGTAATGAAACGAAAGAATATATGCCTTTACCTATTACTTTAGCTCATAAGCTTATGTTAGAAGCTACTCATTTAAGAGAAAATGGTGAATTTAAATGGGCTAGACCAGATATGAAAGCTCAAGTTACAATTGATTATACTCTTTCACAACCACTTATCGATACTATTCTTATTTCTGTTCAGCATGATGAAGATTATGATGAAAACATCTTTAGAGATTATATAAAAAATAAGATTATGAAGAAAGTTGTTGAGGAATATCATCTCAATGATGATTATAAAGTATTGATTAATCCTACTGGGCGATTTGTCATTGGTGGACCACAAGGAGATACGGGTCTCACTGGAAGAAAGATTATTGTAGATACATATGGTGGTATGGCTCGACATGGTGGTGGCGCTTTTTCGGGTAAGGATCCTAGTAAAGTTGATAGAAGTGGTGCTTATATGGCAAGATATATTGCTAAAAATTTGGTCGCTGCTAGACTTTGTGACAAAGCTGAAATTCAATTATCTTATGCTATAGGTATCGCTGAGCCTATAAGTATTTACATTGATACTTTTAACACTAATAAAGTATCAATAGATATATTACTTAAAGCGATTAGAAACGAATTCCAGTTAACACCACAAGGAATTATTAATACTTTAGATTTGTTAAAACCGATTTATCTACAAACTGCTTGTTATGGTCATTTTGGTAGAAATGATTTAGATTTATCTTGGGAAAGATTAGATAAAGTTGATGATTTAAAAAAGTATCTTTGATTATATCAATAGATTTTGATTTTTTTAAGTTGTATGTATAAATTTACTAAAATTTATAGTATAATAAAAGTAATTAAAGGAGGAATGTTTATGAAAGTCAATATTAGAGGAAAAAATCTTACTGTTACTCAAGATATTGAAACAAGAGTCAAAAAGAAATTAGGTATTCTTGATAAATATTTTATCATGAGTGATAATGTTGAAGCGAAGGTTTTGATTCGTGATTATCCAGTAGGTCAAAAAATCGAAGTGACTATTCCAACAGAGTATGTATTATTAAGAGCAGAGGTTGTCGATGACGATGTGTTTAATGCACTTGATCAAGTTGTTGACAAGCTAGAAGGGCAAATTAGAAAGTATAAGACAAGACTAAGTAGAAAGTCTAAAGATAATAAGTTAGCTTTCAATATTGCTTCTATTCAACCACTAGATGATGAAGAAGAGGATGTTATTGTTAAGACAAAAACAATCAGTCCTAAACCAATGGATATGGAAGAAGCAATTATGCAAATGGAATTAATTGGACATACATTCTTTGTCTATAAAGATACAGAAACTGATCAAGTGAGTGTTGTCTATAAACGCCATGATGGTAATTATGGACTTATTGAAACTGAATAATAACTTAAAAGAATCCATTATTTGGATTCTTTTTATATATCATTTTAAAGTTAATATTTGGTAAAAATAGACATAATACGTATTTAGAAATTCATAGTAATTCATTGTATTGACATTGAATTGCACTGTGTAGTATAATATTATAAAGGAGGGATTTGTATGGCACAAATGAGCTTTAGAATAAATGATGCTACTAAAAAAGATTTTGAAAAAGTATGTGAAGAACTAGGTCTTAATCCTACGACAGCTCTAACTATTTTTATTAAAAAGACTATACGTGAATGTCGAATACCATTTGAAGTTTCTATGTATAACAGTGAAACATTAAGAGTTTTAGATGAATCAAGACAAAATATGAATTTGAGTAAAACTTTTAATAATGTAGAAGAATTATTTGAGGATTTGAATAGTGAAGATTAGATATCATTCATCCTTTAAAAAAGATTATAAACTTATGAAAAAACGTAGCTATGATATGAGTAAGTTAAATAATATTATTTCAGATTTATCTTATAATAAAAAACTTGATAAAAAATATCGTGATCATGAGTTAAAAGGAAATTATAAAGGATTTAGAGAATGTCATATTGAACCAGATTGGTTATTGATATACAAAATTGAGAATGATGTGCTGACTTTAGTATTATTAAGAACAGGGACTCATGCTGATTTGTTTTGAAAATTTTGGCTTTATAAATGAAATTATAAAAAGTTATTATTTTTTAATGTTTTTAGTTAAAAAGAATCCATTATTTGGATTCTTTTTTTAGATTGCTACCTTGATATATATCCTTTGCTTTCATTAATTTATCAATATCATTAAGAATTGTTACCTTTTTTATAGACCACTTGGGTTCAATTAATAAATCTAAAGGAGCGTCACCTGTTAATCTTTCAATAACTACATTTTCTGGTATATAACTTAATTGATCAACAACTAACGATATATAATCTTCTCTACTTAACATATCAAATGGGTGCTTTATATACATCTGATGTAATTTTGTATCTTTTAACATATATAAATTATGAATCTTTAAACCTTGAATATCTAATTGTCCTACAGCTTTTGCTGTATCAAGCATCATATCGTATGTTTCGTAAGGTAAGCCATTGATAATATGAACACATACATCAATATTTCTACATCTTAATTGATTAAGTCCATCAATAAATGTTTGATAATCATGACCACGATTAATAAGTTGAGCAGTATTATCACGAATCGTTTGTAGACCTAATTCAACATATAAATCTGTACGTTTTGATAAATCTTCTAAATAATCGCATATCTCATCACTCAAACAATCAACCCTAGTTGCTATAGCTATACCTACAACATTACTGTAATCTACAAAAGGCTCAAATGTATTCCTCAATCTTTCAACACTTCCATAAGTATTGGTATTAGCTTGAAAATAAGCAATAAACTGACAATCAGGCCACTTATGTCTCATTACTTTAGAAACATCATTGAATTGTTGCTGCAGAGAATCATAGACATTACCTGCAAAATCACCTGAACCACTATTTGAACAAAAGATACATCCACCCAATCCTTTTGTTCCATCTCTATTAGGACACGTAAATCCTGCATTTAAAGATACTTTAGCTATCTTTTTTTGATATTTTGTTTTTAAAAAATAATTATAAGTATGATAACGTTTATTATCTAGCGTATAAGGAAATGTATTCATAATCTCACCGCTAGCATTATAACATAAAGGAGGAGCAAATGTTAGAACTAAAACATATTACTAAAAAATTTCAGGATAGAGTAATATTAGATGATATTTCTATTAATTTTCCTGATAAAGGTTTAATAGGTATTCAAGGAGAAAGTGGTTGTGGTAAAAGTACGTTACTTTATATTATAGGTATGCTTGATCAAAATTATTCGGGTGATATTCTTTATAATCAGGAAATAATATCTGATAATCAACAATTTATGAAAGAACATATTTCCTATATGATGCAAAATAAAGATTATATATCAGCTTTAAATGTAGAAGAAAATATTATTCTTGCTTCACAGGTTAGTTCTATTCCTTATTCTAAAGCATATCTTGAAAAACTTTTAAAAATCTTTGATATTCATTCATTAATTCATCGATATCCTTCACAACTTTCAGGTGGTCAACTTAAACGTGTTTCTATTTGTAAAGCAATGCTTAAACAATCTGATATTGTTCTATGTGATGAACCTACAGGTGCATTACATTATAATCAGGCTATTGAAGTAATGCAACAACTTCAAAAACTGTCTGAGCATTCATTAGTGATTGTAGTTTCCCATGATAAACAATTATTAGCTAATTATTGTCATCATATTCTTACTTTAGAAAAAGGGAAACTCATAGGAGAAATATCTTGTAATTATACAAGTGATATCAAAATCATTAAGCACCGTTTTTATTCTATTATTTATTATCCAATAAGACAACTCATCTATCAAAGAAATAAGTTATTATTTCTTTTTTTATTTCAATGGATTGTTATATTGGCATTTTTTAGTATTGTCACGGGAATGAATGGTATTTTAGATGTTATTAATGAAAGTGAAACGAGTGCTGTTGATGCTTATATGATGACAATAGAAAAGAAAGATAATAGCTATTTTGAAACATATATACAAAATGAAATGATAGAAAATATAAGTTTCAACTATTATTTAGATGCTCTAAATTTTTATGATGGTGAACATCAAATATCAGCACTCATTTCCTCATTGCCTACATCAACGTCTCATATTAAATTATCAACTGGAAGATTACCTGCTAATAATGAAGAAATTATTATAAGTTATAGCTTATATGAGGAATTAAATGATACATCATCTTTAACATTAAAATATAATAATACAAACAAAACTATCAATATTGTGGGAGTTTTAGAAAAAGATATTTTTTCGACCAATGAGATTTATTTTTTAACATCAATTATCAATAATTATCCAGAACTTAAAGATGATTATACTTTAGTTGTTGAAGCAAAGAGTTCTTATACTAGAGAGCTTTATCAATATTTAAGTGAAGAATATATTGTTTATAGTGAAGTTATTGAAAGAGTAGATAATTATCAATCTTTATTGGAAATAGCTAAACTTGTGGCTTATGTTTTTATTGGTATTAGTTTCTTTATTTCTTTGTTGCTAATAAGTATTGTAGAGTCGATAATTTATTTTGAAAGAAAGCATGATGTGGCTTATTTGTTATCATTAGGTATGAGTAAAAGAAGATTATTATTATTGTCATTACTAGAAGCTGTTTTATTAGGATTCATTATGGCAAGTGGTGGATGTGTATTCGCAGGATTATTTTATTATTATATGAATGATATTTTTATTTTAAAAGATGTTATAGGTTTTTCTTTGGCTTTAAATAAGATTCTTATAAGTGAATATGATTTATTTGCAGTGATATTTATTGTCTATATGTTGATGTGTATGTTGTCAGTTATATTGCCAATGCGTCGTATGATGCAGGTTAATAAAATAGATGTTTTAAGGGAGGAATAGTTATGTTGGAATTAAAACATATTGTTAAAAGATATGATTATCAAAAAGTATTGGATGATATTAATATAGTCTTTCCTGAGTGTGGTATTGTTTCAATTATCGGTCCGTCAGGTTGTGGTAAAAGTACGCTACTTAATATTATTGGAGGTATTGATGATGATTTTCAAGGTGAATTGTTGATGAATGATAAGAGTGTGAAAACGCATTTAGCTGATTATCGAAGAAAACATGTTAGTTTTATATTTCAGCAATTTCATTTAATTATGTGGTTGTCTGTTAAAGAAAATGTGGCTTTACCACAATTCTTTCATCCTCAGGAAAAACAACAAATTTTACTTGATTTAGATGATTTACAAAGAGCTAAAATGAAAGATTTATCTCTTGGCCAAAGACAACGTTTAGCCTATTTACGATCACGTTATCATTTAAGTGATATTCTACTATGTGATGAACCAACAGGCTCTTTAGATAGTGATCATAGTGAACAAGTCATGCAATTATTAAAAGAAGAATCTAAGCATCGTTTGGTAATATTGGTTTCTCATGATAAGGAACTTGTTGAAAAATATAGTGATGAAATCTATGAAATGAAAGATGGTTGTATCATTAGTCATCAACTCATTCATATGCCTATGAAACATATGGATAAAGCCAAAACAACATCTAAAATTCATTTTTCTCATTTACGTTTATCTTTAAGTTCATTATTATCGCATAAAAGTCGTTCATTTCAGCTTGTCTTTGGTTTATGTGTTTCTATGCTTTGCATTGTTTTTACGCTTACTTTAAGTACAAACCTAGAACAGGAACTTATTAATTATGTTTATTCCTTAGTCCCTGCAGCATCTATTAGTTTTCAAACCTCTTCTCATGAATCTTTAACAATCGATATTATTGATCAATTAAGTGATTATTCTTCAATTGTAAAAGCAGAAATGTATCTGGATGATTATGAATTTTTAGGTATTAGTTTTACAGGTGAAAGATATCAGGAATCCAATACTTTATTTATAGGTGATGATACATCACCTTATGATGATATACAGTTAGAAGTAGGAAATTATCCTAATCAAAACTATGAAATACTAGTATCATTATCAACAGCTAAATATTTATGTCAGGATAATGATTTAAAGGATCTTATTGGTAAGAAAGTATATGGCTGGTATCAACATGAATTGAAAGTAGAAGCTATTGAATATAAAATAGTAGGTATTACTAATCAATCAACAACTTTAGATACTATTTATACAATGAATCATGCTTATATATATTTATTATCAGATGTTTATGATTTTGATATAGATAATGTTTCTGCTAGTTTAGGTATTATATATGTCAATAAAGATAGTGATAGAAGTAAAGTTGTCGAACAATTAGAAAATGATTATCCAAGCTTTCAATTTAAAGAAGTAGGTTCCTCTACTGCACAAAATATATCCGATACTATGAATCAAGTAAGAATAATCTTGCTTATTTTTTCTTTTTTAGCTATTTTATCTTCTTTATTTTTGATAGGAGAAGTGATGTTTTTAAATATTGTACAAAAGAAAAAAGATTTAGCTATAATGAAATGTTTTGGAGCTAGTACTTTTGATATTATGAGAATCGTTTTATATGAATCTTTAGAAATCGTATTATTAGCTCAAGTATTTTCTACAATTTTGTATTTAAATTGTATTTCATTATTAAATAATATTGTTAGTGAGGTATTATTAAATGATTCTTTTACGTTTCAAGCTGATTTTAGAATTTTGATTATTGTATATGCATTAGCTTATGTATTAATATTTATTAGTCAAATACCTCCATTATTATATGTATTAAGACTTAATACAGTTAATGCTTTAAAGGATTAAGGTAATATGATGATAGATAAGCATAAAATTCAAGAAAGCTAAGAAATTTTTTATATAATTCTGACTTCTTAAAAGTATAAAAAACAAGTTGAAATTCAATAAATCTATGATATAATGAGTGGGTAAAATTCAACGATTAGGAGTAGTAATCATGATTTGGTGAATAGAGAGCTTATGGATGGTGGAAATAAGTCATTGATAGTGATGAACTCGCCTAGGAGATGCAAAGATGAATGAAGTAGTTTTTGTCGTATAACTGCGTTAAAGTTTCGAGGGTACGTTTTTATAAATGTAAACTAAGGTGGTAACGCGATAGATAGTCGTCCTTAGAGGATGGCTTTTTTTATTTTTAGAGGAGGAATTAATTATGCCGTTTGATCACAAAAAAATTGAAAAAAAGTGGCAAAAGTACTGGGAAGACAATAAAACATTTCAATGTGATGTTCATGATTTTTCAAAACCTAAGTATTATGCTGTAGATATGTTTCCATATCCATCTGGACAAGGGTTACATGTAGGCCATCCTGAAGGCTATACTGCAACTGATATTGTTTCTAGAATGAAAAGAATGCAAGGATATAATGTTTTACATCCAATGGGATTTGATTCATTTGGATTACCTGCTGAACAATATGCGATTCAGACAGGACATCATCCTGCAGAATTTACGAAAAAGAATATTGATACTTTTAGAAAACAAATTAAGTCATTAGGTTTTTCCTATGATTGGGATAGAGAAGTTTCTACAAGTGATCCTGAATATTATAAATGGACACAATGGATTTTTACAAAATTATATGATGCTGGATTAGCTTATATTGATGAAATTCCTGTTAACTGGTGCCCAGAATTAAAATGTGTATTAGCTAATGAAGAAGTTATTGATGGCAAGAGTGAACGTGGTGGCTATCCAGTTGTTCGTAAACCAATGCGTCAATGGGTTTTAAGAATTACTAAATATGCGGAAAGATTATTAGATGATTTGGATGAATTAGATTGGCCTGAAGCCACAAAACAAATGCAACGTAATTGGATTGGTAAGTCAGTAGGAGCTAATGTTGATTTTAAGATTGATGGTACTGATAAGATTTTTACTGTCTTTACAACACGTTGTGATACATTATTTGGAGCTACTTATTGTGTTTTGGCTCCAGAACATCCATATGTTGATGAAATTACTACTGATGAATATAAACAGACGGTTGCTGATTATAAGAGAGCTTGTGCTTCTAAATCTGATTTGGAAAGAACTGAATTATCTAAAGAAAAAACAGGCGTATTTACTGGCGCTTATGCTATTAATCCAGTTAATGATGAATTAGTACCTATTTGGATTGCTGATTATGTTTTAGCTAGTTATGGTACAGGTGCTATTATGGCAGTTCCTGCCCATGATACACGTGACTATGAATTTGCTAAAAAGTTTAATATTGATATTATTCAGGTCTTAGAAGGTGGAGATATTTCTAAGGAAGCATGGACAGAAGATGGTATTCATATTAATTCAGGTTTCTTAGATGGTATGAATAAAGAAGATGCAATTGCTACAATGATCAAATGGTTAGAAGAACATCATTGTGGTGAAGCTAAAGTATCTTATAAACTTCGTGATTGGTTATTTTCAAGACAAAGATATTGGGGTGAACCAATTCCGATTGTCCATATGGAAGATGGCGCAATGCGTACAGTTCCATTAGAAGAATTACCATTAGAATTACCTGCCACACAAAATTTTGAACCACATGATAATGGTGAATCACCATTAGCTCATTGCGATGATTGGTTAAATGTTGAAATTGATGGTGTTAAAGGTCGTAGAGAAACCAATACAATGCCTCAATGGGCTGGCTCTTGCTGGTATTATATTCGTTACTTAGATCCACATAATGATAAAGAAATTTGTGATAGCGAAGTATTAGAAAAATGGTTACCAGTTGATTTATATATTGGTGGTGCTGAACATGCTGTATTACATTTATTATATTCTCGTTTCTGGCATAAGGTTTTATATGATGCTGGAGTTGTAAAATGTAAAGAACCTTGGCAACGTTTATTCCATCAAGGTATGATTCTTGGTAGCAATAATGAAAAGATGTCTAAATCAAGAGGTAATGTTGTTAATCCTGATGATATTGTTGAAAGTCATGGTGCGGATGCTTTACGTTTATATGAAATGTTTATGGGTCCATTAGAAGCAAGTTTACCTTGGTCTGAAGATGGATTAGATGGTTCTAGAAAGTGGTTGGATAGAGTTTATCGTTTAATTGTGGAATCAAATAAGTTATCTGATGAAAATGATCATTCATTAGACTATATCTATAATGCTACAGTTAAAAAAGTAACAAATGATTATGAATCATTAGATTTCAATACTGCTATTTCACAAATGATGATATTTGTAAATGATGCTTATAAAGCAAAAACATTATATCGTCCATATGCAGAAGCATTGGTTAAAATGTTAAGTTGTATTGCTCCTCATGTTTGTGAAGAAATGTGGGAATTATTAGGACATGATCATACATTAGCTTATGAAACATGGCCAACATATGACGAAACTATGTTAGTTCAATCTACTGTAGAAATGGCTGTTCAAGTTAATGGTAAATTACGTGCTAAGATTACTGTTAATAAAGATGAAGATAAAGCAGTTGTTGAAGAATTAGCATTATCACAACCTAATGTTAAAAACTTTACTGAAGGTAAAAATATTACTAAAGTTATAGTAGTACCTAATAAAATTGTTAATGTGGTAGTAAAATAAGTATATCCAAAAAAGTATTGATTTAATCAATACTTTTTATTTTCTTTAATAATATATATTTTGGAAGATGTTAAAGCATCTTCTTTTTGTTTTTAAAAATAAGAGAGGTTTGAATGATGAAAAAGAAGATTGTATTTTATATTTGTTTTATCATAATGTTTGGTTTGTTATTTATTTTGGATAATGTTAAAGGTGATGAAATGATAGAATTAAATTGTTCAGAAATTACTTTATTATTAGATGATAATGTATCGTTATTGGATGAAGATAATTTAAAAGCCATTGTTAATATTGATGAGGATTTATCTATTAGCTGGAGTTTAAGTGAAGAAGGGATTGTTTCATTAACAAGTGATGGTCAAAATGCAAAAATAATTGCTTTAGAAAAAGGCAATGTAATAGTAACAGCTTCTATTATTGATAGTTATGGTAATATTTATAGTGATTCATGTTATGTTACAGTAGTTGGTGTTGATGCATCAATAATTACAGAAAGTTTTTTTATATCAGAGCCTTCAACTCTCAATGTCGGAGAAGTAGTTGATTTGTATGTTTCAGTTAAACCTATTAATGCGGATTATCATATTGAATGGACATCAAGTGATGAAAGCATAGCTACTGTGACAAAATGTAAAAAGAATACTGCTGAAGTTAAAAGTAGCCATACAGGGACTGCCATTATTACAGCGACTTTAACTGATGTTCAGGGTAATGTCTTTACAGACACATGTACTGTTAATGTTATTCCAAATAATATATCAGAAGCCACGGTCTCTTTAAATACATCATCTTATACATATACAGGTGAAACCATTGAACCTGATATATTAGTTGAATATGGTGAAGAAATACTTACAAAGAATAAAGATTACACTGTATCCTACAATAATAATATCAATGTGGGTACTGCAACAATCATAGTTAAAGGTATTGGTGATTATACAGATACATATACAAAAACATTTGAAATTACTCCTGCAACATACAATGTATATGTTACTAATTATAATGGTACATATGATGGTCTATCTCATACGATTACAATAGCTAATGTTAAGAATGGTTCTAGTATTTTATATAAAACTAGTACTGATAATACTTATACAACTACAAAACCAACTCAAATTAACGCAGGTACAACAACAATCTATTATCAAATTACTAATGACAATTATCAAACCATAACTGGAAATGCACAAATTATCATTAACCCTATAAATCTAACGTATTTTACTACATATTTAAATACAACAACTTACACATATGATGGAACCGCTAAAAAACCATCTATTACTATCAAAAACGGATCTAGTATATTATCAGCCTCTAACTACAGCTTATCTTACAATAATAATACTAATGCTGGAACTGCAACAGTAAATATAACAGGTAAAGGTAACTATACAGGAACTATTACTAAAACATTTAAAATCAATCCAAAAAACATTTCTAAATTATCAACAAATATTCAATCATCTTATACTTATACTGGTAGTGCTATAAAACCCAATCCAACAATTAAGGACAATTCTACATTAACTAAGAATACAGATTATACATTATCCTATAAAAATAATACCACTATAGGTATAGCCACTATAACAATCACTGGCAAAGGTAATTACACAGGTACAATTACTAAAACATTTCAAATAGTAAAAAGAAACTTATCTAACTGTATAGTAAGCTTAAGTACAACATCCTATACTTATAATGGTAAAACTAAAAAACCAACCGTAACAGTTAAAAACGGCTCAACAACTATAAAAAGTTCTAATTATACTGTTACTTATTCAAGTGGTAGAAAAAAAGTTGGTACTTACAAAGTAATCATTAAAGGTAAAAACAATTGTACTGGTACAATAACTAAAACCTTTAAAATCAATCCCCAAAAAACATCCATAAGTTCTCTATCTAAAAAAGAATATGCTTTTAACGTTAAATGGTCAAAGAAAACAATCCAAGTAACAGGATATCAAATACAATATTCAACTAGTAGTAAATTCACTTCAGCTAAAATAATAACTATTACTAGCAATAAAGTGATTACAAAGAAAATAGCCAATCTTAAAGGAAATAAAAAATATTATGTTAGAATACGTACATATAAGACTGTTAATGGTGCAAAGTATTATTCTAACTGGTCCGATAGTAAGAGTGTTAAAACCAATCCAAATTACGATGTATCATCATTGAATATTGCTAATGAAACAGACAAAATTATCATTGTCACTGCAAATTCGAGCTCTTCATCAACAGGTACATTAAGATATTTTAAAAAGTCTAGTGGAACTTGGAAAGAAGTCATTTGTACTGCAGCACAATTAGGTAAAAATGGTATCAATAAGACTAAGGAAGGTGACAAGAAAACACCAACAGGACTTTATCATTTCACAAAACTCTTGGGTATAGCATCAAGTCCAGGAACACAGATGTCTTATACAAAAATCAACAAATCTATGTATTGGTGTGGCAGTAAAAAATATTACAATCAATTCATTGATGAAAGTAAGCAAACCCATAATTGTAATCATAATAATGATGAACACTTAATCGATTATACAACTTGTTATCAATATGTAGCAGCATTAGATTATAATTCGTCATGTATATATAATAAAGGATCAGCCATTTTTTTACATTGTAATGGTAATTCAGGCTATACAGCTGGCTGTATAGCGATATCCAAGAGTTATATGAAACAGATAATAAAAGAGATAGATGAAAATACAGTAATTATTATTGATTTACAAAGCAATATTAATAATAAATATTATTAAACAAAAAAAGATGAATGATAGTTAAAATCGTCATTTTAAGTGAAAAAGTTATATTTTTTTTAAAAAATTTAATATTTTCGACACCGTTCGACAAATCCAAAAAACAAAATTTGTTATAATGACGACAGAGAGGTGATAGAAATGTATTTATTACATAGAAAAAGTATTTTAGAATGTGAAGATGAGTTTTCAAAAATGGTTCATAGAAGAGAGGAAAAACAAATTATTAAAAAGATACAAACTATGAGCAATTATGATTGTTATGTATTAGTTTTAGATGAGCTTTATAAATATGGTGAGCCATATAAAGTTTTAGATTTTTCTAGTCATTATTGTAAGTTTCATGATATTATTGATTGGTTTTTAGATGAGAATAATAATGGCCTAGAATTTGGTATTGATGGTGGAGATTTGATGATGTTAACTTATCATGCCAAAGTAGGTCAAATAACTTATATTAGAAGAACTATTGCTATAAGTGCATTGAAACTAAATGGACAAGAAAAGGTACATTTGTCATTAAATAGAGAATTTGTAAAATTTTTCCAAATGATGTAATTATATGTTACAATATATATGGTGATATTAATGACGCAAGGTTGCTTTACGATTATTATAAATGATAAAAATCAAATACTTCTTGGAAAGCGTCAGGATCTTCCCTTATGGGATCTTCCTGGTGGCCGATTAGAACAAGGTGAAGCCTATATAGATTGTGCTATAAGAGAAGCATTAGAAGAAAAAGGCTATAAGATTAAAATTGATGATAAAATAGGTACTTATAAAAGACCTAGAGTTAATGATATTCAACATGTTTATATTGGTCATATTGTTGGTGGGATGGCCAAATTATCTGATGAAACAAAAGATTTAAGATGGTTTAGCCAACTACCTATTAATATGGTTCCTAATCGTAGAAGACAAATCAAGGATTTTAGGAGTCATAAAAGAAATATTGTAACAAAATTAGTATTTTGAAGGAGAAATGTACAATGAAACTTATAATGCGAGCAGATGATTTAGGCTTTAGTGAAGGTGTTAATTATGGTATTTTAAAAGCAGTTAGAGATGGTATTATATCTAGTGTAGGGATGATGCCTAATATGGAGTATGCTAGTCATGGTTATGAATTAATTAAAAATTTTGATATAGCATTAGGACAACATACTAATATTTGTGCTGGAAAACCATTGACGGATCCAAAATTGATACCGTCACTTGTACAAGAAAACGGGGAATTTTGTACAAGTAAAGAAATAAGAGCAAGAAAACAAGATAGTATTAACATAAAAGAATGTGAAATAGAAATTGAAGCACAACTTCAAAGATTTATAGAAATAACAGGAAAAAAACCAGATTATTTTGAATGTCATGCGGTTTTTTCACAAAACTTTTTCATTGCTTTAGAAAATGTAGCTCATAAACATCAGCTGTTTTTTTCTAATCCAATACTAGATAAAAACTGGGAAAAAGAAAATGGTATCTTTGGTTTAGGCTTTGCCAAACTTGATGATAAAGGTTTATATGATCCTAAACAATATCTTCAAGAACATCTTGAAGATATTAAAAATAATCCATGTAGTGTTGTTGTTTTTCATCCTGGTTATTTAGATCAATATATCTTAACTCATAGTTCTTATACATTTATAAGAGCTATGGAATGTGATTTTTTATGTAGTCAATGGTTAAAAGAATGGATAAATGATAATCATATAGAAATTGTGGATTTTAGAAACTATAAGTAGGCCGTCAGTATGACTGCCTTTTATGCTTTATAAGCATTATTTTTCATTGAAACTAAGCATTTGTTTTTTATCTAAATGTTCATTACAATAATATTAAGAATAGGAGAAAGATTATGGAATATAGAAAATTACCTCATGGGAACGAAATGATTAGTGTTATAGGTATTGGTACAAGTTCATTAGGTGAAACGAATGAAGAGGAAATGGTAGCAACTATTAAAGAGGCTATTGATAATGGCATTAATTATATTGATTTGGCTAGTGGTTATGCAAATACATTTGAGGCTGTTGGTAAAGCAATCAAAGGTCAAAGAGATAAAGTTTATTTCCAAATTCATTTTGGCGCTAATTATGAAACTGGAGAATATGGTTGGACGACTGATCTTGATAAGATAAAAGCATCAGTTGTATGGCAATTGAAGATGTTAGGTACTGATTATATTGATTTTGGTTTCATTCATTGTATTGATGAAGAGGATGATTTAAAAAATATGATGAATCATGGTGTTATTGATTATATTTTAGATTTGAAGAAACAAGGTATTATTAAACATATAGGTTTATCTTCTCATACACCTAGATTAGTTAATCAGATATTAGATATGCATATCATTGATATGCTGATGTTTAGCATCAATCCTGCTTATGATAATAAGTATGGGGAATATGCTTATGGTGAAAATGATGAACGTATGATGATGTATCAACGTTGTCAAAAAGAAGGTGTCGCTATTTCAGTGATGAAAGCATTTAGTGGTGGACAATTATTAGACGCTAAAAAATCACCATTTAAACATGCTTTAACACATATTCAATGTATTCAATATGCTTTGGATAAACCAGCAGTAGTTACAGTATTACCTGGTGTTAGAAATAGAGAAGAACTTCAAACAATTCTTCAATATAATCAAGCAACTGATAAACAAAAAGACTACTCCATCATCGCAACGTTTGATGATGTTCAACATAATGAAAAATGTGTATATTGTAAACATTGTCATCCTTGTCCAATTGGCTTAGATATCGCATTAATGAATAAATATTATGATTTAGCTATGTTAGGCGATGAACTTGCTAAAGATCATTATCATCACTTACAAAAGAAAGCCTCTGATTGCATCCAATGTGGACATTGCAATCATCGTTGTCCATTTCATGTCAATCAAATGCAAAGAATGCAAGATATGCTTTTATACTTTCATGAATAACCACATCAAAGTGGTTATTTTTTATTATTTGTGCTAAAATTCTCATAGGGAAAGAAGGGATACCATGAAAAAGATAGCACTTATTGATGATGATCCAATATTTATTCAGCATTTTACGGATTTATTAAATACTTATTTACCAAAATACTTCGATGATTATATCATTAATGATATCTACAATAATTATCAACAGGAACTTAAAAACACTTATGATATTCTATTCATTGATATAGATCTTCATCATACTTCAGGTATTGATATTATTCATGAATTAAAAAATAATCATTATCCATCTCTTTTCATTTTTGTTTCATCCAAAAACGAAATGGTCTTTGATGCTTTAACTGTCCAACCATTTCAATTTATTAGAAAAGATAATCTTCAAGAAGATTTATTATTAACATTAGCTTTAATCAATAATTATTATAAAGAACATGATAAACTCATTACTTTGTCACTTCATGGCCGTCAAACAGCTCTTCATGTCAACGAAATTATCTATCTTCAATCCGATATTCATGAAATCACAATTGTTACGATTAATGATAGTTATTGTTATCAAACAACACTAAAAAATATTCTGTCCATGCTTCCTAATTACTTTATTCAAATTCAAAAATCACTCATTATTAATCTAGACTACATAAAAGAAATCAATAATAATGATATCATATTAAAAAATGGTAATATTTTCTCTGTTAATCGACATTATAAAAAAGATTTCTTTTATAAATATAAGGAGTATTTATTATGATATCACTTATTTTAACCATTATAGAAGCCTATATTTTAAGTCTGTTTTTATCACGATATTTATCTTTACAAAAAGAATATGGATTTGGAATTATTATTATTATCTTATATACGATTGAAACACTTGTATTCAATGAAAATGCTATTGTATTCTCATTTATTCAACCACTTATCTTATTCTTTACATTACTTATATGTATTTATCTTAAAAAGAAAAGTCTTTCGATAACAGATGCTCTTGTATGTCTATTAGCTCCAGCAATGATTATCATTGCTGATTTAATATCATTAATATTCACATCTATTATCTTATCAAAAACAGTTGATACAGTTATTATATACAATCAATACTATATAATAGCTTCTTTGATATCTAAAATATTACTAGTAATTTTATATGGTTTCATTTCATATTATTTTCATCATCAAAGTCAATATCATCAATGGGGTGTGCTTGTTCCTATCTGGATTATTGTTTTTATTTTGGTTTATTTATTTTGGTTTTTAATTACCAATCATATTTTCTTTAATAATAATACAATTTATTATTGTATGTTATTTTTAATAATTGCATCTATCTTATTAATTGTTTTTATTTATCGTATTCAACAAGATAATGAAAAAATTGTAAAAAAAGAATTAGAAATTCAAAAAGCTTATTATGTACAAAAAAATAAAAAAATGGTTGATAAAATGTATGATGATATTCAACGCATCGAACATGCATCGCTATATAATTTATCTCATATAAAATTATTATTACAACAACACCATTATGAAGAACTTAATCTTTATTTAGATAATAATATTGATAAAATGAGAAAATTCAGGAATATTGTTAATACTGATAATCCATTTTTTAATTATATTATTAATCAAAAAATCAATGAACTATTACTTAAAAATTCAAATATTAAAGTGAGTTGTATATTAGAAAATAAGAATATTAATATCAATAAGGAACAAGTAGAATCTATTGTTTCAATCATTGATGATATAT
>JAJQFG010000041.1 GCA_021201315.1 Erysipelotrichaceae bacterium | reverse complement strand
TTTGATATATTAAATTTTAACGTGGTTTTTTGAGACCAGGTTTAAATTTGAATGTGGTTTTATTTAAGAAAAGCTATACTATGCAAGTGTGGTATGGTTTAAATCAAAGTGTGGTGTTAGTGACACCTAAAAGGCTCAATTTGAATATTCAAATTGAGCCTTCATTAATCTCCAAATTTAATAACTATTTTTTTCGCTTTTTGTATTTTCCTCTTGTTTCACCAGGAAGTTTTAATGCATCTGTTTTCTGTGGTGTTTCAAGAGGCTTTTCATATTTATTGAGAACGTACATCGAGCGTCGCCTAAATCTGTCGAAATTCCTATAGCCATTAGCTAATTTTAGTATAATTTTAATATATTTATTACGACCTTCAATAGGCCCATTACTGATTCTTCTATCATGATATGTATGAAATGAATTGACAACTTCTTCGTGCCATTGAGATAATGTTTCACCTATTTCAGCAAATGGACCAATGCCTGAAAGCTTATAAGCAATAATAACATCATCTAGAAATTTTGATATTTCTTTCAGATCACCTTTTGAGCTATTGAAAATCATATATAGTTCTTTTAGTTCATAAGCCTTTTTTAATTCATCATCAATATTAAGCATTTTTTCAAGGAGTGCAGCTTCAGATAATCTGTATTTAAAATGATTATTGTACTTATAATAACTGTCATTGATTTTAAGGCTATCCTTAAACAGCAGATTATTTTTGTGCTTAAGTAAATAATACTCATCAGACTGCTTATTATCCTTATATCTATGCATAACCTTTAATCTGATTTTATTAAGAGCTTCATTTATTTGTTTTACTGCATGAAAACTATCAGCACATACGAGAGCATTTGGCAAATAACTATGAGCTATATCTCTGTAATTATCATACATATCCATAGATATGAATTTTACCTGCTTTCTTTCCTCTAATGGTATAGATCTAAAATAATTTTTTAAGTATTCCTTTCTTCTTGATTTAAGGACATCAAGAAGAAGGCCGTTTCTAAATCCAATAATCATGCATGCATACTTATTTTTAGCGTGACGTGAAAAATAGAATTCATCAATGCATATCACTTCCTGAAGAGGTTTTCTGTCAATCCTTACATATCTGTCAAATATTTCAACAACCTCAGTAGGTGAAAGATTTACAAGCCTTCCAACAGACGAAAAAGTTTCGTTGTAATCTTTTAAAAGCAGTAATGTCTTGTCTATAGTGCTCTGTGAAATACGTGATCTGGTTAATGCAAAGGGATTTTCCTCAACAAATGTTCTTCCGCATTTAGGACATATATATCTTCTTTGATGATAGATGACTGTTAGCTTCTCCTTGAGCAGCATTGAATGATTAATCCTCTTATTCTTATAGCTGTGAACCTTTTTGGAGTAGGTGAAGCATTCAGGACAGACATTTCCTCTGGAAACAAGCGTAATCATATAATAGTTATCATTGTTTTTGGTAATATATTCACAGGACTGAACATTGATTTCCATTAGCGACAGAGATTTCATAATGTAATCCTGCATTTTATGACTCCTTTTACAACCGAAATATGTCCACACCTAGAATTTGATTTCATCATTTTCATTATTTTTAATACTTGCCTCTTTTTCAATACGGTCCAGTCTTCTTCTAATAGCTGATAATTCAACATCAACATGACCAATATTATCAATCAATGACTGAAGCAGATCGTCTTCGTCCAGTATTTTAAGTTCTTTTGGGTAATCAGAAATAATCAATTTATATGCCTTATTCATTTTTAATATCTTCTCCTTGTGTAAATGAATCAGTGTCCAATGCATCATTGATAGTACTATTTAGATTATTTTTACTGGAAACAGTAATTGAATCATTATCATTTGAGGCTGCATTGATATTTTTGGAAATAATCTCCAGTTTTCTAGAAATAATTTTTAGCTTTCTGTCAATACGGTCACATAAATCAACGTATCTGTCAAAGTCATTAAGAAGCTGCTCAGTCAATTTGTCTTCTCTAATCATATCAACGTTGAAAACTGGCTTATCATCAACAATCATTTTATAAACCTTACTCATTGTTTTTCCTCCTTTCGTAGAGCATGGATTGTATAATTCAGTACTTTTAGGGAGGAAGGCACATAATGAACGCTGCAACATTACTAATAAAAGGCGCAATAATGGTATCGATATTAACGGCTGAACTTACAACAGCTAATGAACAGACAATATTCATTTGAAATTTTCTCCTTTCCTTGATTTTACGGTATTATAATATCAGTACAGGGAGAAAAAATACTCACAAGTCACGTGGTTAATTTAATAAAAACGCATATTTGTTTTCTGCAACTTTCTTTAATGATTGATTTATAATTAAAATCAGTGATGCCACCATATTTATTCCTGATATAGAAATCATGTGAATCAGTCATCGACTGTAATCTTAGACATACACGAATAACAAGATCATAATCAACAATAGAATATGGAACCATATCTTCAATAAGTATGGCATGGGTTTTACCACATTCATTACATTTGATTCTAGTAATGGTTATTTTGTGAGAACGCTTAAAAATATCAACACTTCTTTTATAATAGGCATGTATTGACCAGTCGTGTGATTGACAGTCTGGACATTCAATATTTCCAGAGCTTATAGCAGTTTTTACCAGTTTATTATAATAGCGCTGATATTTTTCCATATTAAATTTAATTTCTTTATTGCATTTCTCTTCATTTTCAACTATTATCATAGTGTTCACAGGAACTAGATAGGATTCGGACGTGGAAATTTGAGTCCTATCTATTTTTTACCTTTCTTTAATATATATCTATAATAAAACAGATAATGAAAAATATAAATACAATATTAGATTTATTTACCTAAATTTTGAAGTGATTTTATACTACAAAAAGGGTACCACATTAAAAGATTAAAGGTGGTTTTTAAACCACCCACGCAATTCTTTAAAGGGTACCCCTTACCACGCTAAAATTTAATTTGCCT
>JAJQFG010000049.1 GCA_021201315.1 Erysipelotrichaceae bacterium | reverse complement strand
GTTGGATATATCTAGATATGGCAAAACTGCCAAGAATATTGCAGAAACATATATTGCTGTATATTCACCAATTAAGAATATTAATGATATCCAAATCCTAAAAAATGAACTACAAAGACCAAATATTAAAGCGAAAACAGATATTCTATAGTAGTAATTATGTCAATATTGAAGCTCAAAACTGTAATATTGCATTTGAAGATCTTATGTCAAAGTTGACACAATATGGTGTATATCATTTGGTGATGATTCTAATTTTTCTCAAAGTCAAAGAGTTACTGTTACTAAACTATTCTCACTAATATTAGATGAAGCAACGTCGATAATGGTGGCTGTTTATTGAATGGATTAAGGTCGTAAGACCTTTTTCTTTTGTTTGTTTTATGATAGACTATGAAAGAGGTGAGATCATGAAAACATTAGTTTTAGCAGAAAAACCTTCCGTAGGTAAAGATATCGCAAGAGTATTGCAATGTCAAAAAAATATTCAAGGTGGATTAGAAGGAAAACAATATATTGTAACATGGGCATTGGGACATTTAGTAACATTAGCTGATCCTGAACAATATGATAAAAAATATCAAAAATGGCAATTAGAGGATTTACCAATTATGCCTGATAAGATGAAAACGGTTGTTATTAAACAAACATCTCATCAATACAATAATGTTAAGAAATTATTAGAAAGAAAAGATGTGAAAGACATTGTTATAGCTACAGATGCAGGTAGAGAAGGTGAATTAGTTGCACGTTGGATCATTTATAAAACACATGTAAAGAAACCTATGAAACGTTTATGGATATCTTCTGTTACAGATAAAGCCATTAAAGAAGGTTTTCAACATTTAAAAGATGCTTCATCTTATGATGCATTGTATTATAGTGCTTATAGTCGTTCTGTAGCTGATTGGTTAGTTGGTATTAATGCTTCGCGTGCCTTAACGTGTAAATACAATGCTCAGCTCTCTTGTGGACGCGTACAAACACCAACATTGGCTATGATAGCTATGCAAGAAGATAAAATACGTAACTTTAAGCCTAAGAATCACTATGGTATACAAATATTGGCAGATAATCAAAAATGGACTTATACAACTAATAAAAATGAAACTTATATTTTTAATGAAAAGATCATAGATGAAATCATTTCTAATATCAAAAATAAACCATTCGAAATCATAGATATACAAACAACACACAAGAAAAAACAACCACCATTACTTTATGACTTAACAGAACTACAACGTGATGCTAACAAAATATATGGCTATAGTGCTTCTGAAACACTAGATATCATGCAATCTTTATATGAATATCATAAAGTATTAACTTATCCAAGAACAGATTCACGTTATCTAACAGATGATATTGTTCCAACACTTAAGGACAGACTACAAGCATCCTTAGGTGGTGATTATGATAATATTATCGATGATATATTATCGAAACCAATTATAAAAAAGAAAAATTATGTTAATAATAGTAAAGTCAGTGATCATCATGCTATTATACCTACAGAAGAATCACCATATTTTGGACAATTCAATGATGGAGAAAGAAAAATATATGATTTAGTCTTAAAAAGATTCTTAAGTGTCTTAATGAATGATTATCAATATGATAGTACTACGATAACTGCTGTAGTTAATTCATACCACTTTAAATTACAAGGTATTACAATTACTCAATTAGGCTATCAACAATTATATAAAAATGATAAAGAAAACACTTTACCACTCTATAAAATTCATCAAAAACTTCCAATTATTTCCATCAATAAAATAACAGGACAAACCAATCCACCTGCTTATTTTAATGAAGCTTCACTTTTATCAGCAATGGAAAATCCAACTCGTTATATCCAAGGAGATAAAGCATTAAATAAAACACTTATAGAAACAGGAGGACTAGGTACGGTAGCTACTAGAGCGGATATAATTGATAAGTTATTTAATAGTTATTTGATAGAAAAACATGGTCAAGATATCCATATTACTAGCAAAGGTAAACAACTATTAAAATTAGTACCTGAGGATTTAAAATCACCTGAACTTACAGCTAAATGGGAACAAGACCTATCACTTATTGCTCATAAAAAGAAATATTCCAATGATTTTATTAATGAAATAAGAAAATATACTATTACACTTATAGATGAAATTAATCATAGCCAACAAACCTTTAAACATGACAATATGACCCATAAAAAATGTCCGAAATGTGGTAATTATTTATTAGAAGTCAATGGTAAAAAAGGGAAACGTCTCGTTTGTTCATCAAGAGAATGTAATTATAAAGAAAATATCTCTCTTGTTACCAATGCAAGATGTCCTAATTGTCATAAAAAACTAGAACTTGTAGGCAAAGATGATAAACAAATGTTTGTATGTAAAACATGTGGTTATCGCATTACTATGAAACAATTTAAAAAAGACAAAGAAGTACGTCAAAACATGGCTAATAAAACAGATGTCAAAAAATATCTTAAACAACAAAATCAAAACACTCAAGATATAGAAGACTCTCCATTTGCCGCATTATTAGCCATTAAAGATGATCTAAAATAATGCAAATGATTTGTATATTTGGTTTCTTTATGATAGACTAACATAAAAGAGAGGATGAATAAAATGGAAATAAAACATATAAAAACCGATGAATTTGATAACGTCATTAATAGTAATAAACTTGTATTTGTAGACTTCTATGCTGATTGGTGTGGACCTTGTAAAATGCTTGCACCTTCTGTAGAAAAACTAGCAAATGAACATGAAGAAGTACAAGTAGTAAAAATCAACGTTGATGAAGAACCATCGCTAGCAATGCAATTTGGTGTTCAATCTATACCAACATTGATCACATTTAAAGATGGACAACCGGTTAACAGACAACTTGGTTTTATGCCTTATGAAGCATTAGAAGATATGATTAAGTAAGTAAGTAAGAACATCTGGGTAACCAAAATTTTTCCGGGTAAAATCTAATTTTTACTCGGAATTTTTTTAGT
>JAJQFG010000062.1 GCA_021201315.1 Erysipelotrichaceae bacterium | reverse complement strand
ATAGATTGGATGATCAATTAGAAGATGTAAAGGATAAAATCTATACAAGAGATATCTATGAAAGGGATTGATTTTCATGAATATTAAAAAATTACTAGATTATAAATTATTTTTTGGATTACAGGTATTACTATCGTTTGTATTGACTAGTTCATTAATATATTTGAATATTTTACCTACAATATATTTAGGAATAGTTATTGTTGTATTAGCGCTATTGTGCTTTTTATCTTTCTTTCTGATGAAATCATCGGAAAAGAAGTTAAGAAGTACAGTTGGCAAATTATTAAGTATTATTAGTAGTATTGTAATGGTTATTGGTACAGTTGTTATAAATCAAGGTAAAAGTACTTTATCTAGTATGATAACTGATTATACACAAACAACACAGATATCTGTATATGTATTAGATGATAGCGAATATGAAAAAGCTTCAGATTTAGAAGGTAAAACTATAGAATCAGTTTCATCAGATGATTATATGAAGGAAGCTATAACTGCTCTAAAAGAAGAAGATTCATCGTTAAAATTAACTGATATGGATGATTATACACAACTGGTTGAAGATTTATATAATGGTGATACTGATGCTATATATATCAATGAAGGTCTGTCTGCAACATTCGATGAGATATATGAAGATTATGAATCGGATACCAGAATTATATATACATATACTATTACTGAAGAAACAGATGATATTTCAAAAGATGTTGAAGTAACAAATTCGTCATTTAATGTATTTATAAGTGGTATTGATACATATGGTTCTGTTTCTACAGTATCAAGATCTGATGTTAATATGATTGTCACAGTTAATCCTGTTACAAAACAAATACTATTAGCAAGTATTCCTAGAGATTACTATGTAACACTTGCTAATAAAGGAGTTAAAGATAAATTAACACATGCTGGTCTTGCAGGCGTTGAAAACTCTGTAGCAACCTTAGAAAATTTTTTGGGTATTGAAATCAATTATTATGTTAGAGTTAATTTTACTTCCCTAGTAACAATGGTTGATGCACTAGGCGGTATAGATGTTTATAGTGATACAGATTTGCCGAAAAAAGGTATTGTAGAAGGTACAAATCATATGGACGGAGCAATGGCATTAGCATTTGCTAGAGAAAGATATGCTTATGCAAGTGGTGATAATCACAGAGTACAAAACCAACAAGCTGTTTTAACAGCTATGTTAAAAAAAGCAATGTCATCTGCTATAATTACAAATTATAATAGCATTTTGAATGCAATTTCTGGATCATTTGAAACAAATATGAGTGAATCAGAAATAACAAGTCTTATAAAGATGCAAATAAGTGATATGTCAAGTTGGGATATAGGACAGATTCAATTAACAGGAATAGGTGCTATGTTATATGGTGGTGCATATATGCCTAGCTATAAACTATACTACATGATTCCAGATGATGATAGTGTTAGTGAATGTGTATCAAAGATTGAAGAAATTTATGGTGAGAATTGAAAATATAAAAGAGATTAATATTAGATATTTTATTGTTTAGAAGGATTACTTCCATCTTTTTAAGTATAGGAGATGATTGATATGATTGATGTTGATAAACTATATTATGAATGGTTAGAAGTAAAAAAAGAAGAAGTAAAAGCATTGTCATATGATAAATATGAGAGCACAGGTAGATTATACATACTGCCATTTTTAAAAAAGCAACCAATAGAGTCTTTAAATGTTCCTATTATTATTGATTTTTTAATCAAATGTCTAATGATGGATTATCTAATAATACAATACAAACTATAAAGATGACACTTAAATCATTATATATTTTTGCTGAAAAATTATATTCAATTAATCATATTGATTTTTCTTTAATTAAAATATCATTGAATAAAAAGATGACATCATTAGATGAATATCAAGAAAGAATCATTTATGAATACTGTTGTAATCATGTAGATTCATTAAGTGTAGCTATTATATTATGTTTATATGCTGGATTAAGATATACAGAAGTTTGTGCTTTAAAATATAGTGATATTGATATTGATAGTGGAACAATTAACATTTCTAAAAAAGTTCAAAGGAGTGTTAACCATAATAATAATTTATCTAAAACTGTTTTTTCGACAATTGAATTAATATCACCAGAAAGAAGAATCGTTGGTTTATCTCAATTTACATTATTTTACCTTAAATTGTTTATGTCTCAAGGTAAACCAGATTATGATTGCTATTTATTGAATAAGAATTTTAAAATACCTGAACAACGTATCTATCAAAAGAAGATAAGAGAATTAAGTAAAACATTAGGATTTGATGTTAATTTCAATATATTAAGAAATACTTGTAAAGAAAATTGTATTAAGAATAATGTTGACATTAACACTTTGTTGAACACTTTGGGCATTAATTCAATTACAATTACTAATGACGATAAAAAGCAGATTGATATAAGCTATAATCAAGAAGAAATGAATAAACTTATACCTTAATTGTAAAGTAAGATAATAATATTTTATTTTTAGTGTACTGTGGTAAAAAATAATATAAGATTAAAAAATTAAAGGCATATATTGACCTTAAGAGGTTGATATATGCCTTTTTTGCGTTTAAATAGTAAAAATTATAATTACAAATAATGCAGAAGATTATGCGAATCTTTTGAAAATTATTTCTTCTCTTTTAAATGCTGATGAATATGATAATTACATAGATATTTATATAACAAGCTATTAAAACTAAATTTTGTTTAAGGTCAATTGCTAATATCATTTCAATAAAATTAAACTTTTAGAAAATTTTGTTATTTAAAATTTGGCACAGAAACGATATTTATTATCATTGTTTAATTCCATTAACTAATTCGTGCAACATAAAGTTTTACGAATTTTAACTTTTTACTTTTCAAACATTAAAAATTGTGGTAGTATGTGTGTCGAAGATTCGCATAATCTTCATCTATAGCTTATTATTTTTATGCTTATAAAGAAGAAAAATCTATCTTTTAAAAATAAATAATAGCTATATATACAGACATTTTATAAGACGATTAGTCTTATATGTTTTTGTGATTGTATGTCGTAGAACATAAAATTCAGCGTATTAAAGACAATATGTCTATTTTATTTTGTCTATGCAATTCGCAGAGTATGGTATACGTGATGGTGTCCACATGTATAGAGTATTTGAACATAATTTCTTTATCCAATTAACTTGTTAATTGGATAGGGAAACTATGTTCTTTTTTTTATTCTTGAGGGAGGGAGAAGTATTTGGAGGCTAATGAAGAGAGTTTTAGTTCATCAAATGTAAGTAGTAAGTCTTTGTATTTTTTTATTAAAAGAATAATTGATATTGTTTTATCATTTTCTGCATTGATTGTATTATCACCTGTATTTCTGATTATAGCGATAGCTATTAAAGTAGATGATAATGGACCTGTATTTTATAAACATATGAGAGTAGGTAAGAACGGGAAACCTTTGGGTGTTTATAAGTTCAGGAGTATGACAACGAAATATAAAACATTTGATGAATTCTATGTAACATTGAGTGATGAACAAAAAAAGAGAATGGGACGCAAACTTTAAATTGGAAAATGATCCAAGAATAACAAAAGTAGGAAATATATTAAGAAAGACATCTTTGGATGAGTTACCACAGATATTGAATATTTTTTTAGGTAATATGTCTATTATTGGTCCTAGGCCAGTTATAGATGAAGAGGTTGAATTGTATGGTAAAGATAAGGATAAGTTTTTATCAGTTAAACCTGGTTTAACTGGCTATTGGGCTGCTAATGGTAGAAGTTCTACTACATATGAAGAGAGAATGGAAATGGAACTTTATTATGTGGAGAATTGTTCGATATGGCTGGATATTAAGATATTTTTTAAGACAATTATATCAGTATTGAAAAGGGAAGGAGCGGTTTAATGAAAATTGCATTTATAATATTAACTTATAATTCCCAACAATATATTGAAAATTGTATTAAGTCTATTTTGTCCTTTGATTCTTTAGATTTTAATGCGTATATAGTTGATAATGGTTCTAATGACAAAAGTGTAGAAATTATAAAATCTTTTAATGATAAAAGAATTATTTTGATTGAATTAGATAAAAACTATGGAACAACGATAAGCCGAAACAAAGGTCTACATTTAATTAAGGACGAAGATTATGTCTGTATACTTGATTCAGATACTGAAGTTAATCAAAAAGCAATGGTTTATATGATTGATTATTTAAAAAACCATATAGATGTAGGGCTTGTTGGACCATCTATGAAAAATAAACAAGATATTTATCAAATACCATATCGTAGATTTCCAAATTTAAAATTAAAGTTATATAAAGCTGCACCTATAAAATCTTTAAATGAAAAAGGTATTAAAATGGAAAGCTATCAAGTAAATGATAAGGATATAGCAATCGAGTGTGATTATCTAATTTCTGCTTGTTGGATGATGCCAAAAACTACAATTGATAAAGTAGGATATTTAGATGAAAGAATTTTTTATTCACCTGAAGATGTAGAATATTGTATTAGAATATGGGAAAATAACCTAAGAATTGTTCATTTAAAAGAACCAGTAATAATTCACCATTATCAGAGAATTTCAAAAAAGAAATTATTCAGTAAGGTGAATTTTTCTCATTTTTATTGCTTATTAAGAATGTTATATGAAAATCGTAAATTTTTGAAACAATGGAGGAAATAATAAGTTGAAAAAAATATGGATTGAATACATTAGATCTTATGCAACATTAGCTGTTGTTTTTTTACATATCTCATCCTCGCTTATAGATAACTTAACATATAACGATCTAGGAATGACAAATTATATTATTCTAGATATTTGTCAATTGTTATGTAGATGGGCAGTTCCATCATTTATAATGATTACAGGCTATCTTATTTTAAATAACGAAAAGAAAATAAATATAAGAAAATATATTTTTAGAATTTTTGTTATTATATTACTTTTTGGTAGTTTTTATTCATTCTTAGAATTGTTTTTCGTAAATAGAGAGATAAATCTTACAATTATAATTAAATCTTTACTAAATACATTACAAGGTAATACATGGTCTCACATGTGGTATCTTTATACATTGATTGGATTATATATAGTTACTCCCGTTTTAAGAATAGTTACCAAACATATTTCTGATAATGACTTGTGTGTTTATTTATACATTTTAATTATTGGATGTACTGTAATAGATACTTTTAATTATATATTTGGCTTGAATTTAAAAAATTATATGGAGTTAAGTATATATGTTCTTTATTATTTGACTGGACATTATATTAGCCGTAGAGATGATTTGTTAAAAGGTAAAGAAATGTATTGCATGATATTTGGAATAACTATGATGTTAATTTTAGATATTGTAAGCATAAATAATTCACAATCTAATTTAGAATGGCTAACAGGATTAGATAATATTTTTACTTACTTATTTTCTGTTGGATTATTTTTATTGCTCAAGAAAAAATTTCAACAAAAAACATCTTCGAATTTTATTGATATAATTTCAAAATATAGCTTGATAATATATTTAATACATCCATTTTACATTAATATCTTATATAAGGTTTTAGAAATTACCCCAGTAAGTTTTCCAATATATTTTGGAATACCTTTTATGTTTTTAATTGTTTTGATTCTTACATTAATATCGTCAATGATATTAAAAAAGATGCCATTTATTAAAAAATTTATTTAAATTTAGAAGGAGAGAAGTTTAAACATGAATATATTATTTGTGAATCCGCCATTTAAGGCTGAATATGGGAAGTATTCTAGAGAGGCTAGAAGTGCCATGATTACCAATAGTGGTGTTATTTATTATCCATTATGGTTGCTTTATGCTGCTGGAGTGTGCATGAAACAAGGCTTTGATGTTGATTTTTTAGATGCACCTGCAAAACAAATGAATACTGAACAAAGCATTGATTGGATAAAAAACAAAAATACTGATTATAAATTAATAGTACTAGATACAAGTACACCATCAATCTACAACGATGTTAATTTTGGAGCTAAGCTTAAAGATTCATATCCAAATAGCTTTATTGCATTAATAGGTACACATCCAACAGCTCTTCCAAAAGAAACAATGGAATTGAATGATAAAATTGATGCAATAGCTAAAGGTGAATGTGATTATATTATTAGAGATCTTGCTATTGCTTTAAGAGATAATGAATCGCTTTCCGAAGTAAAAGGATTGGTATATAGAGAAAATAATGAAATAGTTATGAATGAACCAATGCCTTTAATTACAGATTTGGATAATTTACCATTTGCTGCTGAATTGATTGAAAAATTCCTTGATCCAAAGGATTATTTCTTTGCAGCTGCAGCTTATCCAGAAATACAAATATTTACTGGTAGAGGATGTCCTGCAAGATGTTATTTTTGTGTGTATCCACAAACAATACATGGTCATAAATATAGAGTCAGAAGCCCAGAAAATGTTGTTGCAGAATTTGAGTATATAGTTGAGCATTTTCCAAATGTGAAAGAAGTAGTTATTGAAGATGATACTTTTACTATTAATAAGGAAAGAACACAAACAATATGTAAGCTTTTGATTGAGAAAGGATTAAATAAGAAAATCAAATGGTTATGTAATGCAAGAGTTACTTTGGATTATGAAACAATGAAGCTTATGAAAGATTCGGGTTGTAGTCTAATTATTCCAGGAATCGAAAGCGGAAGTCAAACATTACTAAATAATATGAAAAAAGGAACGACTATTAAACAGATAGAAGAATATGTAAAAAACGCAAAAAAAGCTGGCTTGTTAATACATGCATGTTATATGGTTGGTAATAAAGGCGAAACAAGAGAGACTATGGAAGAAACATTAAAATTCGCTATTAAATTAAATACTGATACAGCACAATTTTATACGTTACATCCTTATCCGGGTACTGAAGCATACAACTGGGCTGTTGATGCTGGATATTTGAAGAATGATAATTTTGAGAACTGGATTAAAAAAGATGGTACACATAACTGTGTGATTAATCTTGATAATATATCATCTAAGGAATTAGTAGAGTTCTGTGACTATGCAAGAAAGAAATATTATTTAAGACCGAAATATATTTTGAAAAAAGGTGTGCAATCAGTAAAAGATAAGGATGAACTAGTAAGAAATCTTAAAGGATTTAAGAATATTGCACCAAGACTGTTTAAAAGAGGCTAAAAAATGTTAACAGCACTTATTATGGCTGGAGGTAAAGGGACAAGATTCTGGCCTATGTCAACTGAAGAAAAACCGAAACAGTTTCTAAGCCTTATAGAAAATAGAACTATGCTTCAGATAACTGTTGATAGATTATTAAATAGAATGAATATAGAAAATATATTTATTTGTACAGGTAGTAAGTATGTTTCTTTAGTATCAGAACAACTACCTGATTTACCAAAACAAAATATCATTGTTGAACCAATTGGAAGAAATACGGCACCATGTATTTTATTATCAACTTTATATATTAAACAGATATATCAGGATGCCAATATTGTTGTTTTACCTAGTGATCATATGATAAATGATGTAGAAGAATTTTTAAATGTTCTTTATGATGGTAATGAATTTATTAATCAAAATAATGAATCTATTATAACTATAGGTATTACTCCAGATAGACCTGAAACAGGCTATGGTTATATTAAATATCATAATCAAATTGAATCTCAAACTAATCATTCAATATATAAAGTAGATAAGTTTGTAGAAAAGCCAAATATAGATAAAGCAAATGAATATCTTCAATCTGGTGATTATCTTTGGAATGCAGGTATGTTTATGTTCAATAGCAATTTCATGCTTAAAGAGATGAATACATATTTTAAAAAATCTTTTGATATCTTATCAGGATTACCAACAACAAATGATGCTAATTATATGTCTGAATTAGAAAACAAATATAAAGAATGTGAAGCTATTTCCATTGATTATGCAATCATGGAAAAATCAGAATATATATATGTTATACCTTCTGATTTTGGATGGGATGATATAGGTTCATGGAAAGCTTTGGAAAGATACATTGATAGCGATTCCAATGGTAATATCCTTAAAGGCAATATGAAATTATTTAATTCAAATACAAATACAGTTTATTCAACAGAAAAGGAAATAGTATTATTAGATATCGATAATATTTTCTGTATTGAAACAGATGAAAGAATTGTCATTGGTAAAAAGGATAGCTTAAGTAAAGTTCACGAACTAAGGGAGAAAGTCTAATGGATTTCATGGAAGAATATGAAAGATGGTTTCATCTTGATGATATGAGAGATGAATTATTAACTTATGATGATAAACAGATAGAAGAATGCTTCTATAAAGAACTGGAATTTGGTACTGGTGGTATAAGAGCTATCATGGGAGCAGGACCTAATAGATTGAACATATATACAATTAGAAAGAATACCGAAGGCTATGCCAGATATATAAAAGATCATGGTGACAAGGATGCAGGAGTAGTGATTGCCTATGACAATAGAAACAACTCTTTTGTTTTTGCACAGGAGGCGGCTAAGTTATTAGCTTCTCATGATATCAAGGTATATTTGTTTGAAAGTTTAAGAACAACACCAGAGCTATCTTTTGTAGTTAGATATCTGCATGCAACAGGTGGAATAGTTATAACTGCTAGTCATAATCCACCAGAATATAATGGCTATAAAATATATGACAAGCATGGCTGTCAGTGTGTGCCAAGAGATACGGATGTCATTATTGATTATATTAAGAAAGTAGGAAACTGTTTTGATGTAAGAATAGATAGCTATAATATTAGAAATATAAAGTATATTGGCAATGAAGTTGATGAAGCCTATTATAAGGAATTATTAAAAGTTCAGGAAAATCCTGAACTGGATAAAAGTGATATAAAGATAGTCTATACACCACTTCATGGTACAGGCAATATACCAGTAAGAACTATGTTATCTAGATTAGGCTATGATGTATATCCAGTAGAATGCCAATGTAATCCAGATGGAAACTTTACTAATACAGAATCACCTAATCCAGAGAACCCAAAGTCTTTTACTAAAGCTATTGAATTAGCTGAAGAAAAGAATATTGATTTTATCATTGCAACAGATCCTGACTGTGACAGACTAGGAGTTGTGGTTAAACATGATGAAGAATATCATTATCTGACTGGAAATCAGACTGGAGCAATTATGCTTCAGTACCTATTATCAGAAAAATACAAAAAAGGAACAATACCAGAGAATGGTATTGTTTTTAATACGATTGTTACAAGTGATTTAGGTACAAGAATCTGTAATAAATATGGTGTTGAAGTGGAATCTACTCTTACAGGTTTTAAGTTCATTGGTGACAAGATTAGAGAATATAAAGGTAAGGAAACGTTTTTATTTGGATATGAAGAAAGTTATGGATATTTGATAAATGAGATGTGCAGAGATAAGGATGGTGTACAATCATGTATTCTTATATCAGAAATATATAACTTCTATAAGAAACAAGGTAAAACACTTATAGATGTATTAAACGATATCTATGAAGAATATGGATATGTAGAGGATATACAGGAAAGTGAATATCTACCAGGACTTGATGGGGCTAAACGTATGGAAGAGATAGTTAATCAGTTTAGATATGAAGATATTAAGGAAATTGAAGGTCGTAAAGTAATTGCTAAAGAGGATTATAAACTATCTGTAAGAACTGATAACAATGGTAACACAACACCATTAACATTGCCTATATCTAATGTTATTAAGTTATTTTTAGAAGATGATTCATGGGTAGTAGTCAGACCAAGCGGCAATGAACCAAAGATAAAATATTATAAGAATTTATGGGAGGTAGATAATTGATGTATGTAATAAATGGGAAATTTTTGGGCCAGAAAAAAACAGGCGTACAACGATTTGCTTATGAAATTATCAATCAATTAGATAATTTATCAAATTATCACGAGTTTACATTGTTAGTCCCAAAATCTGTAAATAGTATTCCTGAATTAAAAAATATAAAAATTATTAAATATGGTTCATTAAAAGGTATATTATGGGAACAATTATGTTTTCCTTTTTATTTAATTACTAGACATGCAACAGGTTTGAATTTAGGAAATGTTGCACCACTAATAAAACCAGATATAGTTTGTATGCATGATATGAATTTTAAAGCGAATCCAGATTTTTTTAGTTGGAAATTTGTTTTATGGTATAATATTCAAATGTTAAATTTTAAATATCGTGCAAAAAAGATATTGACTGTAAGTCAGTTTTCAAAAAATGAAATAATAAAATATTATAAAATCAAAAGCGAAAGAATACATGTAATATATAATGGATGGGAACATATAAAATCAATTGAAAGTGATGATAATATACTAAATAATAATGATTTTATAAGAATTGATGATTATTATTTTACATTATCAAGTTTAGCACCTAATAAAAATATTCAATGGATTTTGAAAAATGCTAAATATAATCCTAATGAACAATATTTAATAGCTGGAGGTCTTGATTTAAATGTTTATGGTAAAGAAACTAAATTTCAAGTACCAGACAATGTGCATTTTCTTGGATATATTAGTGATTCTGAAGTAGTATCATTAATATCACATTGTAAAGCTTTTTTATTTCCAACATTATATGAAGGGTTTGGTATTCCGCCATTAGAAGCATTGGCTTTAGGTAGCAATATTATTGTATCAAATACAGAATGTATGAGAGAAATATATTCAAATGTTGCATATTTTATTGATCCATATGAACCGAATGTCTTGTTATCAGAATTATTACAATCAAAAGAAATAAATAAAAGTCAAATAAGAAATGTTTTATATAAATATTCATGGATTGAATCAGGGTTAAGATTGAAAAATATATTATATATTTAATTTAATGGAGGTGAAAATATGAATAAAGAAATATGTATCATTATAATAAACTATCAAACATATTTAGATACTTATGAGACTATAATGAGTTTACAAAATCAATCATTGAAAAATTTTGATATTTTATTAATAGATAATGGTTCTTCAGATGATTCAGGTATTAAATTAAAAAACGATTTGAATAATTTGTGTGAAGTTATGTTGTTAGAAAAAAATGTTGGATTTTCAGCAGCTAATAATATAGGTATAGAATATGCAAAAGCTAACAATTATAAATATATTATGTTTTTAAATAGTGACGTAATAGCTGATGAATTTTTAGTAGAAGAATTATTTAATAATTGTGTTGATTCTACATTAGTAGTACCAAAATGTTATTTTTATTATAATAAAGAATATATTTGGGATTTTGGTGCCGAATATACCTGTTTCGGTAGTATTTATAATTATGGTTATGGTAAAAAGGATTCAGAAAAATATTCAAAAAAAGAAAAAAGATCGTTGGCCACTGGTTGTTGTATCATGACTAAAATTAATACTTTTAACAAAATAGGTTGTTGGGATGAAGATTATTTTATGTATCGTGAAGATACTGATTTATCCTTAAGATGTAAAAAAAATAATGTTTATATATATGCAATACCAAATGCAAAATTATGGCATAAAATAGGTGGCTCTTCAGGAGGTGAATTATCTCAAAGTACAGTTTATTACATGATAAGAAACACTTTAATAATGAATAAAAAAATCAGGTACCTATTATATGGAAATTAAGAACAATTATTTGGATTTTTTATGGAATATTTAGATATTATTGTTTAGGTATGAAAGAATATAAATATGTAGATAAAGCCTTTTATAACTATTTAAAAGGGGAAAAAGGCAAAGCTAGTTTATTTTAATTTTTATTTTGTATTAAATAGTTAGTAATATTATTAAATTATTCTATAAATGCATAAATTAAATCATATAATGATTATTTTATAATGTTTATTTTATTTAAGAATTAATTATAGTTCTAATTTATATGAATGTAGATTTTTACGGGGAGGTGATTCATTTTGAATGATAAAGAAATTTCTTTTATTATACCGATTTATAATACTGATATTAATATGCTCAAAAATTGCATTGAATCAATAGTTGCACAGAAAATTAATGATTATGAATTGATTTTAATAAATGATGGAAGTGATAGTGTAGAATTAAATAATATTTGTATTAATTATTCCTATAATCCGAATGTAAAATATATTTTTCAATCTAATTTTGGATCTGCAGTTGCTCGAAATAAAGGATTGGAACAAGCTACAGGAAAATTTATTATGTTTATTGACGCTGATGATGCATTAGAACCTGACTTTTATGAAAAGTTCACCTCATTTAAAAATCATAATTTTGATGTAATGATTTTTAATTATTGTTTTTGGGATAGTTATAATGAGGAATGGATTATCTTTAATGAAAATAGATGTATTGATCTTTCAAATAGAAAAGATGAACTTTATCAAAATGTTATGTTTGGTAGTTCCTTTAATTGTTTTTTTTATGGGAAGTATATGGTCCAAATGTTTTAGTAGAAAGTTTATTATAGATAATAAAATATTTTTTTCAAATAGATTAAGAAAAGCACAAGATCGAATGTTTATGTTAGAAGTGTACTTAAAGGCAAAATGTGTATTATTTAAACCTATTTATTGTTACAAAAATAGAATTAACGAAAATTCAATCACACATGTTTATGATAAAAATATGTATAAATATTATAATTATTTATATGAAGAAATGAATAAATTTTGTATTGTTAATAATATTCCTTATTATAGCAAGAAGTATTTAGAATTGGGTATTGTTTATGAATTATCTGAAATTACAGTCTTTAACAAGCAAAATCATAATAAATATAAAATTAGAAAGAATGAATTTTATAATATATATAATAATTTCAATTTAAAAATAAGTTGTTCTAAATTGAAATTAAACGATTTTTTAGGTATTAAAAGTAAAATTAAATTTTTATTATATAAATATAAATTATTTTTCTTACTTGATTTTTTTATAAAATATGTAAAAAATTAATATTTTAATGTGAATAACTACTTATTTAAAATTACATGAAAGATTTAATAGTTTTTACTGAACGATATTCATTTAATAATTAAGATGAATATTTGTTAATTTAATAAAAACTATGTTATCTAGCGATCTAAGAGTATGATAACAAGAAGCAAAATAGATTTTTATCATTCGTATTAAAATATTATAAATATGATTTTTCAGTGATTTTCGAAAAGATTTTAAAAATAGTTATCTATTATATCAATGTATAATAATTCTATAATCAATTGTTATTCAATATGAATAATACTATTAATTATTAAGTTTTTAAATCAAAATTTTATTTAACACTTTTTATAAAATAACAGTAACAAATTATAATTAAACACAAGGAGGAAATTATGAAAATAGGTATATTGACGTATGTGCACGCAGTTAATTATGGAGCTGTGCTACAAGCATATGCTTTATGTAAACGACTCAATGAGGAAAACGATATTGAAGCAGAGTTAATAGATTTTCGCATGAAAAAAGAAATAAAATATTATGTTAAAGAAACACTTTTCAAAAAAACATTTTTTGTATACCATTTAATATACAAAGATTTTTGTCTTTTGATAAAAATACAAAATTGCTTCCTTTATCGAAAGATAAATTGGTTAGTGATGATTTAAGTGAATTTCAAGATTTTATTCAGGGTAAGTATGATATTATCATTGCAGGAAGTGATGAAATATGGCGATTGGATGGATTTAGGGGATTTCCTACACCTTATTTTTTACCTGATTCATATAATTGTATAAAAGTTTCTTATGCAGCTTCTTCTAGAAATTCATTTAGCATATTAAATAAGGTCGATAAAGATAAATTAATTAATTATTTAGATGATTTTTCTTACATTGGTGTTCGTGATAATAAAACTTTGAACGAAATAAATAAATATACATCATTGAAAAATAAAGTTTATTTAAACTCTGACCCTACTTTTGTTTATGATTTTAAGCCAAATAAAAAGAATGGAATTAAATTATTAAAAAAGTATTATAAAATTAATTATGATGAAAAAAAGAAAGTAATTGGAGTAATGTATAGAGAAAGTTTGTTTTCTAATAATGGATTTATAAATCATCTTACAAATTCATTTAAAAATGATATTATTTTCATTTCACTATATGATTGGAACATTAAATTAAGAGGAGCACCTGCAATTAATCCATTTGAATGGATTGATTTAATAGCTGCTGTTGATGGCATTATTTCTATGTATTTTCATGGTATTTGCTTATCAATTATAGCTGGGACTCCATTTTTTGGGATTGAACCTGTTGCTAATAACACTGAGAATAGTAAAATATATGATATACTTGAAAAAGTAGACAAAACTGATTATTATGCATTTAATGACAAAACATTAATACAAAATAATAGTTTTCTTAATTTTATTGATGAAGTTATTAATTGTGCTAATTGGAATTTTGATTGGAAAATAAATCAAATCCGTGACGAATTTGATTTATTTGTCAATACTTTAAAAGAATTATAAAATAGTTTATATTTTAGGTGAGAATTATGAAATTTAAACTTAATAAATACATATTTATACTTTCTTGTATGTTAGCATTATTTCCTTGCATGTTTAATAGTTTATTATCTAATTTTAGTGGTATAACAATTGTTATAATCTATATTCTAGCATTATTTTTTGCTTTTATTAGCCAAAATAGTACGCGAATTAAAATAAAAAAATGTCAAAAAAATATTTTAATTATATGGTGTGTAATTCTTGTTTTATGTATCTTTAATCGTAATGGTGATATCATTAATGGTAAGTATATTTACGTGTTAAATATGATGTTTATTATTATATATTCATCCATTTTCTTAATATCTAATAATAAATGTTTATTTTATTTTTTTATGGTTTTAATTGTATATTTGTTAATTCATGTTATTTTTGGTTTTTACTTTTTATATAATCCTGATTTTCTTTTAAATATTGGTAGTGAGTTATTTAAATTATCTGGTGTATGGTATAAAAGATTTTTATCTCAAGTAAGAGATGGTGCATTTATGGGCCTTACTTCACATTATAGTGTTAGTGCAATGTATATGTCACTAGGTTTTATAATATTTACTGCAAATGTGTTAACTAAAAAGAAATATGAATCAAATTCGAATAGACTAAATGTTATATTATTTTTTATATTTTTTGTTGCTCTTATTTTAACACAAAAAAGAGGACACTTGTTATTTTGCATAATTACTTTTATTTTAATGTATTTTGTAGGATTTATTAGTAATAAAAAAATACTTTTATAAAACAAATATTATTATTTACCAGTATAATATGTTTTGTTTTTTTATTTTTATACAAGTGCCCGAGTTTCAAGTCGTTTTAAGCCGCTTTACAAGTAGTAGTACAATAGTGGAGGCATCTAATGGTAGAATTAGTGAACTTTGGATTCCTGCATTTAATTTATTTTTAAAAAATCCTTTTTTCGGTGTGGGATGGAGACAATTCAAATATTTATCTCCAATGTATACAATGGGATCATATGTAAATGATGATGTACATAATATATATCTTCAATTATTATGCGAAAATGGTATTATAGGCTTTATAATTGTTTTTGGCGTGATGATAACTTCATATATTATAACGTGGAAATTAATTAAAAAAGCTAAATATACATATGATAGTTATAATTATTTTTTTGTTATGTTTTCTTTTGGATATCAAACTTTTTTCTTGTTGTATGGATTAACAGGTAATTCTTTATATGATATACAATGCTTTTTTCCATATATCGTTAGTTGTTGTATTGCTTTTTATTACTGGTATGATAACTCGAAAAATTTTAAATTAAAAAAAAGTTTTATCAATATACATATATAGAATGATTTAAAAAGTTGTTTTGAGGAGGAAATATAAAATGATAAATCGAGAAATAAATTTATTTAAAAATACAATTATTCTTTCTATTGGAAAGTTTTTACCTATGCTTGTATCAACAATAACGTTACCTATTATCACAGCTTGTTTAACAAAAGTGGAATATGGAACATATGATCTTATTTCCACATTAATAATGTTAATATTGCCTGCTGCAACACTTCAAATACAATCTGCTGCATTTAGATTTCTAATAGAATGTCGCAAAGATATAGAGAAATCATCAGAAGTAATTACAAATATTTTATTTGTGATTATCCCCATATCTTTAATTGTATCTTTTTTTATTTTTATTTTTTATCCAAATATTGAATGGAGTTCGAGAATATTAATATCAGTTTATTTCTTTTTAGATAGTTTAGTAAATGCATTTTCACAAATCGTTAGAGGATTAGGTAGAAATTCTGATTATGCTATAAGTTCTATTATCTTATCAATTGTAAACTGTATTGGAATAATAATTACTTTAAGTTTAATGAATATGGGAATAAATGGAGCACTTGCATCATTATGTATGGCGAATTTTTTTGCTTTATTTTTTTTCTTATTAAAAGATAATATAATTAAATATATTAAATATTCTAAAATTTCTGTAAAACTAATTAAAGAAATGATTTCTTATTCTTGGCCTATGATACCTAATAATTTATCAAATTGGGTACTAAAGTTATCAGATAGGCTTGTAATTACAGCTTTTCTTGGAATTGAAGCAAATGCTATATATGCAGTTGCAAATAAAATACCAAATATTTTATCATCAGCGCAAGGTGTATTAGTTGCTGCATGGCAGGAAAATGCATCACTTTATGTAAATGATAAAGATGCTAATAAATATTTTTCAAATATGTTTGATCATATTTTCTCTTTAATGATTGGTATTACTGCTTTACTTATTGCTTTCACTCCTATTTTATTCAACTTACTTATAAAAGGTGACTATGGAGAAGCATATTATCAGATGCCAATTTTAATATTCGGAATGTTCTTTTATTGTATGTCAGCATTTCAAGGAGGAATTTATATAGCACATAAAAAAACAAAAAGTGTGGGAATTACAACAACAATAGCTGCTGCAGTGAACTTTATAATTGATATTGTGTTAGTTAACATTATTGGAATTACAGCAGGATCAATATCTACTTTAATATCTTATTTTACTTTATACATTTTTAGAATTTATGATTCATTAAAATTTCAATCAATGGATTATTCCTATGGTAAACAAGTTTTATTAATTATTATTATTATTTTTATGCTAGTTTTTTGCTTTTTTCAGAAAACTTATTTAGATATACTTAATATGGTTTCAGGATTTATTTTGTTTTTTTATTTAAATAAAGATTTTATTAAGATTAGTATTGATAAGTGTTTTCATCATAAGTCAGAATGATTAAAATATATGGAGGAATGATTAATGTATACACGTGTTTTTGCGGGTAGGTTAAAGGATAGGAAAAAATTGATTGAAAGTTCATCTGGTGGTGCATTTGTTGCCTTATCAGATTATTTTATTGAAAAAGGTTATGCAGTTGTTGCTAGCATTTATGATTATGATAACAATAAATTAAATTTTCAACTTTTTTTAATAAAGAAGATAGAGATAAAGCGAGGGGGTCAAAGTATTTTCAAAGTGATGTGAGTAATATATTTATAAAATGTAATGAACTGTTACAAAATAATCCAGAAATCAAAATAATTTTTTTGGTACAGGTTGTCAAAGTAATTCGTTTCTAAATTATATGAGAGTAAATGACTATTTAGATCGAATTTTTGTAGTGGATATTATTTGTTTTGGTACTGTTAGTCCTCAAATATGGAATGATTATATTTTATCTAAATCAAAAGAATCCTCATCCATTTCTCAATTGTCTTTTAAAGATAAAAGAAAGGGATGGCTTAATCCTACAGCAGTAGTAAAAATTGATGGAAAGGAAAAAAAGATAAATGATTATAAAATGTACCCTGTAAAATGGACAGTTAAATAAAAAAGAGTCAAGTGTTGAAC
>JAJQFG010000045.1 GCA_021201315.1 Erysipelotrichaceae bacterium | reverse complement strand
CCTCCTTAGTGAACTTTTAATTATTTATTTTGTTCACTTTAGAGAATCATATCATCATTGATGCTTTTTTAATTCTTTCACAATCATCAAATGAATAATTTTACAAATTCAATTATCTTGTGTATAATGGATGCATTAAAGAGGGGTTGTACATGGATATTAAACATATTAATGAAAAAGCTGATGAAATATATTTAAAATATAAATCACAAATCATTCCAGAATATTTTTATGTAGGTTATTTGGGATTATTAGCACAATATTTGCAGAGTGGTTTGTTTTCATTCTTTGTTTCTTTGTTTTTATGTCCGATAGGACATGGATATGTGAAATGTGCAATGAAATTGGTGGATGAAGATGATACGATGATTAGTTATAAGGAATCAATGGTAGGAATTTTAAAATTTCCTCATGTAGCTCCTTCTTATTTGCTTAGAAAGGGAATTATCTTGTTCATTGTTTTACTTGTAGGTATTCCAACATTATTATCAATAAGATCAGTTATTCCTGAGTTGTCTTTGGAGTGGTTTTTCAATTCTTGGTGATGCTTTTATACAAACTGAATATTTGTTGCCAAATCTTTTAAGTTTTCTTTCATGGTTTAATAATCCTGTTATCTTGATTGATCTTATTGTTTGTATTTTAGTTTATATGTATTTATCAGCATTATTTATGCCTGTTCCATATGTGATGGAGTTAGAAGAATTTTCATGTGTTGAATGTATTTCTTATTCGTTACGTTTAATGAAAGGTCATATGATTGATTATATCAATTTGTATATTTCTTATTTTTTAAGATATGTTATATATTTAATTATTATTGAATTATTGTTGATAATAGGTTCATTGAATAGTGTTATTAATTTATTGGTAATGGTAGGGTCATTGTTTATATATATTCATATCTTTAAAGGTAGATATGAAATTTCAAAATATTTGTTTTATAAGATAATAAGAGGGGAAATTTATGAATAGGAATATCAATCATATTAAACGTATTATGATCAAAGTAGGATCTTCTTCTTTATGCAATTTGCATGGACAAATTGATAAAGAAAAAGTATTGTATTTAGTGTTACAAATTTCTAAATTAGTTAAAGATGGTTATAGTATTGTGCTTGTGTCATCTGGATCAATAGCTGCAGGCATGGGTATGATGGAACTTGATAAAAAGCCATCTACAATTCCTGAAAAACAAGCTTTAGCTGCTATAGGGCAAGCACAGCTTATGCAGATATATGAAGAGACTTTTCAATTGTTCCATATTAAATGTGCTCAGGTTTTGCTGAATCATGATGACTTTTCAGATCGTAAACGTATGATGAATTTATCTAATACAATGAATGCTTTGATGAATTATGGAGTTATACCAATAGTTAATGAAAATGATGCATTAGCAGTTGATGAAATTAAAGTAGGTGATAATGATACTTTAGCTGCATTGTTGGTTCCAGTTGTAAATAGTGATTTATTAGTTTTGGTGAGTGATATTGATGGTTTGTATACTAAAAATCCACGTGAATTTGAAGATGCTGTTTTATTGAAATATGTAGAAACGGTTAATGATGATATTATTGCGATGGCTGGTGGTTCTTCATCACAGCTAGGAACAGGGGGTATGATGACAAAAATTAATGCTGCCAAGATTGTGAATGATTATGGTAAAGATATGGTTATTATTAATGGTGAAAAAGAGAATAGTTTATTACATATCTTTGATGAATATGAAGAAGGTACTTGGTTTAATGGCAGCCATGGTAAAAGTTTAAAAGCTAAGGCTCATTGGATGACATATCGTAGTACTTCTAAAGGAAAGATTGTGGTTGATCAAGGAGCTAGCAAAGCATTAAGTAATTATCGTAAGAGTTTACTTGCGAGTGGTATTATTGATGTTGAGGGACATTTTATCATGGGTCAGGTTGTTGATGTTGTAGATGTTAATAAATATGTGATTGCAAGAGGAATTACTAATTATTCAAGTGATGAGATTAAGTTGATTATGGGTCATAATAGTCAGGATATAGAAGATATTTTACATTATAAGGATTATGATGAAGTAATACATGCTAATAATATGGTTATATTAGGAGGAAAGAAAAATGGATAAATTATTAGAAAAACAATTACAAAATGCATCGCTCGCAAGTCGTGAGATGATGCATGTAGATACTGCACAAAAAAACGAAGCTTTAAAAGCTATTTCACAAGCTTTATTAAATCATATTGATGACATTATTATAGCTAATGAAAAAGATTTAGCTGTAGCTAAATCTAATGGTATGAGTGATGCCATGATGGATCGTTTATTATTGAATAAAGAGCGAATTGAATCAATAGCTAAAGATGTTTTAAAACTTGTTGATTTAGATGATCCTGTAGGTCAAGTTATTCGTGAAATTCACCGTCCTAATGGTTTACTTATAAAACAAGTTCGTGTACCGATGGGTGTATTTGGTATTATTTATGAATCACGTCCTAATGTAACTGTTGATATTGCTTGCTTATGTATTAAATCTAGTAATGTGTGTGTTTTAAAAGGTGGTAAAGAAGCTATTAATTCTAATAAAACTTTAACCAATATTATGCAAAATGCAATCAAAAGCATTTTACCTGATTATACAGTTCAGCTTATTGAAAATAATGATCGTGCTATGGTTACGCAATTAATTACTGCTAATGATTATGTTGATGTTGTTGTACCTAGAGGTGGAGCTGGTCTTATTAATCATGTAGTCAAAAATGCAACTGTACCTGTAATTGAAACTGGCGCTGGCAATTGTCATTTGTATATTGATAAAGATGCTGATATGAAAAAAGCTATTGATATAAGTGTCAATGCAAAAATTCAAAGACCATCTGTCTGCAATGCAATTGAAACAATATTAGTACACAAAGATATTGCAAATACTTATCTTCCTAAAATGGTTGAAGCATTTGATGGTAGAGTAGAAATACGTGGTGATGAAATAACGCAAAGCATCATTTCATGTCATAAAGCAACCGAACAGGATTATGCAACAGAATATGATGATTATATTGTTGCTATCAAAGTTGTTGACTCTATTGAAGAAGCTATAGCACATATTTATAAGTATTCTACAAAACATTCAGAAGCTATTATTACAGAAAATCAAGAAGCAGCTGATTTATTTATGAATTCATTAGATTCTGCTTGTGTTTATTTGAATGCATCAACACGTTTTAGCGATGGTGGGGAATTTGGCTTTGGGGCCGAACTTGGCATTAGTACGCAAAAATTACATGCTAGAGGACCTTTAGCATTACTTGAAATGACTTCTTTCCAATATAAGGTTTATGGTAATGGACAAGTGAGAAAATAAGTTTTATACGAGGTGATTTTAAACGGAAAGACAGAAACGTATTGCTTTAATTAATGATATTACAGGATTTGGTAGATGTTCTATTGCAGCTATGGCACCAATTGTTTCAGCAATGAAAATCCAGGCAGTGCCTATACCTACTGCAATTCTATCTACTCATACTCAATTTCCTATTTATTATTTTGATGATTACACATCTAGAATGAATGATTATATTCAGACCTATAAAGATTTAAATCTAGAATTTGATGCTATTGCAACAGGTTTTCTAGGCTCAGTTGAACAATTTGAAATAGTTTTTGATTTTATTGAAACATTTAAAAATAAAGATGCTTTTGTTTTAGTTGATCCTGTTATGGGTGATCACGGACATCTATATGCAACATATACACCACAAATGTGTGAAGAAATGAAAAAATTAGTTCATTATGCTGATTTATTAACGCCAAATTTAACAGAACTAGTAACATTAGTAGATGAACCATATCCTGATCGTTTACCTTCATTTGATGAACTGAGTCAAATGTGCGAGAAATTATCCAATAATGGTCCACAGCATATTGTTGTAACTGGTATACCTTTTAATGATAAACAAATATTGAATTTTATCTATAACAAAGGTGAAGATTATCAAATTGTGATGGTTGATCGTATTGGTAAAGATCGCTGTGGTACTGGTGATGTTATTGCTTCTGTGATAGCTGGTAGCTATTTGAATGGTCATAGCTTTTATCAGAGTGTAAAAAAAGCAACAAAATTTGCATCACGATGCATTGCACGTTGTGAAGAATTAGAAATTCCTCATTATTATGGATTGTGTTTTGAAGAATATTTATGGGAACTAGGGAGGGATGAATGATGGTACTTTATACTTTACATGGTAATGGTTATATTGATATTGGCAATTTAGAAAATCATAATGGTGTTCATGTTTATGTAAACTTAACCAATCGTTGTCCTTGTGCATGCACGTTTTGTTTGCGTCAAACAAAGGAAATGACGGAATCTAATACACTTTGGTTAAAACAAGAGCCTACTGTTGATGAAGTAATTGCAGAATTTAAAAAGTATGATGTGAATGATTTTGCAGAAATTACTTTTTGTGGCTTTGGAGAGCCAATCATACGCGTTGATGATGTGGTGCAAATTGCTAAGTTTTTAAAAGATTGCAGAAAGGATTTGCCTATCCGCATTAATACAAATGGTTTAGGCAATTTAATACATGAAAAAGATATTACGCCAATGTTAAAAGATTGCATTGATACTGTATCAATCAGTTTAAATGCTCCAGATGAAAATGAATATTTAGAGTTGACACGTAGTCGTTTTGGCTTGCAATCTTTTAATGCTATGTTAGAATTTGCAGTTAAATGTAAAGATTATGTACCTAATGTAGTGTTAACGGTAGTTGATATTATTGGTAGTGAAAAAATTCAAAAATGCCAGGATATTTGTGATAATTTAGGCGTAAAATTAAGAGTTCGTCCTTTTGAGGTATAGATTATGCAATATATGACAAAAGAAGAAAGAAAAATCAAGCTTGAGAAAATGCATAATACAAGAGATATTGGTGGCTATGAAACACAGGATGGCTATTATACCAAATCACATAAATATATTCGCGGTGCAGCACCAACCTATTGTACAAAAGATGATATTCAAAAATTAAAAGATTATGGTGTAAAAGTCGTAATTGATTTGCGTAGTGATTTTGAAAAGGAATGTCAGCCTAATCCTTTTAAAAATGATCAAGATGTTGATTTTTATGAATTGAATCTTTATGATTCTTCTAGTGCTGTACTTGTACCTGATGAAGTAAAAACATATCGCAATCTTGGTGGTGTTTATATTTATATGCTAGAAGCATTCAAAGATAAATTTAAGGAGTTATTTGATATATTTATTAAATATCCTTATGAAGGTATTTTGTTTCATTGTTCAGCGGGTAAGGATCGTACTGGTATAACAGCCGCATTATTATTAGATTTAGCAGGTTGCCACGAGTATGATATTGTTAAGGATTATAGTGAATCTTACGAGAATAATGTGGATATTAATGAAAATTTAGCCGAAATTATGGATGAAGATTCTCGTCGTTTTCTTAATTCTGCACCAAGTTATATGATGGAGCTTTTAGCTTATTTAAGAGATCATTATGGTAGTGCTAAAGAGTATTTGATTGCTGTAGGCATAAAAGAAGAGGAAATTATTGAATTAATTGAAAATTTTAAAATTTAAAAAAGAAAAATGCCCTCCTAAAAGCGTATATAAATAATAGGAGGGTTTATTTTATGGAATTAAATTTAAAGTTAAGAGAGAAAGATAAAATTGTCAAGGAAATCATTGAGAAGTATAAACGTGCGCAGTTAAATATTCTATTTTTAGATCAGCATTATAATTACTATCCCCAAACGAATTTGTTTAAAATTAGAGATACGAGTGTACCCTATAATATTGGTGAATCATCGATATTAGCTCAATTACAAAAAAAGCAAAGACTCGAAGCTTATGTCTTAATTGTTGAACAAATACATAGTTGTTTGTCAGAGGACACGTTGGATTTTGTAAAACATCAATATCTAAATTATTATGATCCTCATTGGTGGGAAAACAAATATTCTCGTTCCAGCTATTATCGATTGAAAAATGCATCTTTAAATGAATATATTACTACTGCTTTACAGTTTTATAGTCTTACAGATTTATGTAAAATGCTTGAAGAATAATGACTCAGCTTGAAAAAATTATTGCCTTTATATACTTTTTTATGTAAAATATACACGTATATTGAGGAGGATTATAATTATGACGAAAGTAATGGCAGTAAATGCTGGAAGTTCTTCTTTGAAATTTCAATTGTTAAATATGCCTGCTGAAGAAGTGATTACTTCAGGTGTTATTGAAAGAATTGGATTAGATGAAGGAATTTTTACAATTAAATATAATGGAGAAAAGAAAACAAAAAAATGTCCTATTGCAGATCATACAATTGCAGTTGATATGTTATTAAAGGCTTTAGTTGAAGAAAAGATTGTGGATAAACTTGATGAAATTGATGCTGTTGGACATAGAATTGTTCATGGTGGTGAATATTTTAATGATAGTGTTGTGGCTGATGAAGATGTTGTGAATAAAGTTGAAGAGTTATCAGATTTAGCACCTTTACACAATCCTGCGAATCTTATTGGTTATCGTGCTTTTAAGAAAGCATTGCCTAATGTACAACATGTTTTTGCATTTGATACTGCTTTTCATCAAACAATGGATAACGAAAGATTCTTATATGCTTTACCATATGAATATTATACAGATTTAAAAGTTAGAAAATATGGTGCTCATGGTACAAGTCATAAATATGTTTCAGGACAAGCTATTGAGATGTTAGGTAATCCTAGTGATTCTAAAGTGATTGTTTGTCATTTAGGTAATGGTGCAAGTATTTCTGCTGTAAGAGATGGAAAATGTATTGATACATCTATGGGATTTACACCTTTAGCAGGCGTTATGATGGGTACACGTAGTGGTGATGTTGATCCATCTGTTATGCCATATTTATGTGAAAAATTACAAAAAACACCAAATGAAGTATTGGATATCTATAATAAGAAGTCTGGTATGCTAGGTGTTTCTGGTATTTCTTCTGATTCAAGAGATATTGAAGATGCTTTCAATAATGGTGATGAAAGAGCTATTCTTACAAGTAACTTATACGCTCGTATTGTTTCTAAATATATTGGTCAATACTATGTAGAATTAGGTGGCTGTGATGCTATTGTATTTACTGCAGGTGTTGGTGAAAATGCAGCTTATTTAAGAAAACTGATTGTTGAAGATATTGCAGAAGCTTTCAATGTCACATTAGATGATAAACTTAATGATACAAGAAGTTCAAAAAATCGTATCATATCTACAGATGATTCAAAAATCAAAGTAATGATTATACCAACCAATGAAGAAGTCATGATTGCTAGAGATACAGTACGTTTATTAAATTTATAAGAAAAGTAAGATTTCAATTGATTACAATTGAAATCTTTTCTATTTCGTGTTAATATTTTTAACATGAAGTAAAGGAGAATTATATGTTAAATCGTATACAAATAAATCGAACGGTTGTAGATGAGCCATTATTAAAAGAAATAAGAATGTATTTAGTACCTATGTGGATGAAAATAGGTTTGATTGTTATAGCTGTTATTTTGGTGGGTATTGGTGCATTTGCTTTTACTAACAATCAATTAACAGTATGTTTAGTATCATTAATTATTGCTGCTTTATGTATTTTTGCTATTTTTTATATGGCTTACACAAGAGGAAGAGAAGCTGTCAATATGACTAACGGTAAAGCTGTCTATACAATGATTTTTCAAAGAGATGGTATTGCAGTTCATAATGTTAATACCGGTACAAATAGCAAGATTCCATATGAAAATGTCAAACGACTCGTTGAAACAAAAAACACTTATACAATTATTGCTAAAGGTAATCAATTTGTATTGATTAGGAAAGATGTCTTGAAAGTCACACCAGCGCAACTAGTTGAATTTTTGAAAGATAAAGACACAAAAATTAAAAGATGGATTAAAACCAAATAACGCTATAGTTTTTGCTATAGCGCTATTTTTTTGAATTGAATATTCATAAAGCCATTAGAAAAAACATAAAATAATTTTTTGGCATGATCACTATTGAAATCATTACCACAATATAATATTTCATAATCTACATGGAAAAAATAATAACCTAAACCTGTTACTTTAAAATGATTACGCAAGTAAAAATTTCTACGTCTTAAACGTTGCTTATAATTATTAGCACCTTCATCTAGTACTTCAATATCAATAAAAATACATGAATAATGCTTTTGCAAATAATCTAAAATAGTACTACCATAACCATGATTACGTAACTTATCATCCACTACAAAATAAAATAAATAAGTCAAATCATTCATTGATACAAGATAAGTGAAGCCAACAAACTGTTCCTTATCATAAAAAGCTAAAAAATCTGTATATTCATTTAGTCTATGCAACAATGTTTTAAAAGGCACTCGCTCATTTCTAGGAAAAGATTGATTATAAAGCTTATGTATATATTTAAGTTTTGGATAATTCTTATCAATTGATATAACTTCTAATTCCATAATATCACCTACACTATTTTATCATATTTTATGCTTATTGTCTTTTCATAAAAATTATTATAAAATAATATTTGGTGATAATTATGGAATTAAGTGCATTAAAAACGACATCAAAACGTATAGATATATTGCATTCGATGAATATTTATAGTATGGAAGATATTCTTTACCATTTTCCATATCGTTATGATATCATTGAAGAATCATATGAATCCGATCATATGATTATTGAAGCATCTGTTATAACACAACCTAAAATATTCTTTAGAGGAAAAATGTCACGTATGTCTTTTGAGGTTGTTGACCATTATAATCATCATTATCAAGTGGTGATATTTAATCGTCATTATTTACGCACCCATTTAACTCCATCTTCCACAATTACAATTTTAGGTAAATGTCAAAATAATAAGATTACCGCTAGTGATATTAAAATAAAACCACTTAGTGAGATAGCTGGTATTCATCCTGTTTATTCTCTAAAAGAAGGACTCAATCAAAAATCTTTTTTACTATACGTAAAAAAAGCTTATCAATTATTAAAGGATGATCTTATCAGTGAAGTTCCTGAAGAATATATTATTAAACATCATTTAATCCATAAAGATATAGCTATATATAATATTCATTTTCCTGATAGTAAACAGGATATCAAACAAAGTTTAAAATATTTAAAATATGAAGAGTTTCTTAAGTTTCAATTAACTATGCAACTTACAAAATTTAATCGATCTAGTCAAAATGGTATAGCTAAAACTATTGATTTAGATCAATTACAATCTTTTATCATAGCTTTGCCTTTTAAATTAACCCATGATCAAAGTATGGCAGTAAAAGAAATCGTTGATGATTTACAAAAACCACAAATGATGTATCGCTTTTTACAAGGGGATGTAGGTAGTGGTAAAACAGTTGTTGGTGCTATTGCTTTATATGCTAATTATTTATCAGGCTATCAAGGTGCTTTGATGGCACCAACGGAAATACTAGCTAGTCAGCATTATCAAACTTTATCTAATTTTTTTAAAAATACAACAGTAAACATAGCATTATTAACTGGTTCATTATCAACCAAAGAAAAAAATGAAATTTATGAAAAACTCCAAAATGGTGAAATTGATATTATTGTAGGAACACATGCCTTGTTTCAAAAGAAAGTAAACTATAAAAATTTGGGCTTTGTGATTACTGATGAACAGCACCGTTTTGGTGTAGAACAAAGAAAGGCTTTAAAAAATAAAGGAAAACAAGTAGATTTTCTTATTATGAGTGCTACGCCAATACCACGTACATTAGCAATTGCATTATATGGTGATATGGATGTTTCTACTATTAAAAGTAAACCTGCTGGTAGGCAGGAGGTTGAAACAAAGTTTATAGAATCATCATCCATGAAACCTATTTTAAAGCATTTAAAAGATTATTTAGCAAGTGGTGGACAATGTTATGTGATTTGTCCATTGGTGGATGAAAGTGAAAAATTAGAAGTAAGAAATGCTACACAAATATCTGAAGCGATGCGTTCTTATTTTGCAAATCAATATCAGGTAGGATTATTACATGGTCAACTAAAAGATGATGAGAAAAATGAAATAATGCAACAATTTATTGATAATAAGATACAAATACTTGTTTCTACGACGGTTGTTGAAGTTGGTGTTGATGTTAAAAATGCTAATATGATGATTATTTATAATGCTGAACGTTTTGGAATGAGTCAATTGCATCAATTGCGAGGCAGGATTGGTAGAGGAAATCAGAAAGCTTATTGTTATTTAATGAGTGATCAAGCTAGTGATGAAGCTAAAGAAAGATTGCATTATTTGGAAAGCTGTCAGGATGGTTTTGATTTATCAATGTATGATTTAAAACTTAGAGGTCCTGGTGAGGTATTAGGTGAAAGGCAAAGTGGTTTACCTTCATTTTTAGTAGGAGATGTTTTAAAGGATTATAATATTTTAGAAATTGCTAGAAATGATGCCTCTAATATGATTATGGCTTATCAAAATCAAAAAATGTATGCTTATACCATTGAAAGAATACTAGAAAAATTAAAAGAGAATAATGAATATGTAGATTAAATGTGTTATACTAAGTCAGAAATGGAGTGAAGACAATGTATAAATTATCAATTGATGCCATGAGTGGAGATTTAGGTAGTAGTATTGTTGTAGAAGCTTGCTTATCATTTATAAAAGCTCATGATGATGTTGAGTTATATGTTACAGGAAAATCTGAAGAATTAGAAAAACTCAAAGTTGAGCGTATACATATTATAGAAGCTAGAGATACAATTCCTATGGATGCAGGTATTATGTCAGTAAGGAGAAAGAAGGATTCCAGTATGGTTAAAGCAGTGGTTTTAGCTAATGAAGGTGAAACTGATGGGGTTGTTTCCTGTGGCTCTACAGGGGCTTTTTATACTAGTGCTATGCTTTTTATGAAAAGATTAGAGGGTATAGAAAAATCTTGTTTGATGGCAATATTACCAACTTATAATGAAAAAGGTGTTATGTTAATGGATGTAGGTGCTAATGCGCAGAATAACGCTGAGCAATTGCATGATTTTGCGTTAATGGGAAATGTTTATGCTAAATATATGCGAGGTATTAATGATCCTAAGATAGCTTTATTGAATATTGGTAGTGAGAGTAAAAAGGGTGATGAAGCTCATCAAGAGGCATATAAATTATTAGAAAATGATGAATCTATTCATTTTATGGGCAATATTGAAGGTAGAGATATATTAAATGGTGAAGTGGATGTTATAGTGACCGATGGTTTTAGTGGTAATATTGCTTTAAAATGTTGTGAGGGTACGGCCACTACTTTAATGAAACTTATGAAAGAAAGCTTAATGTCATCATTAAAATCTAAGATTGGTGCTTTATTTGTCAAGGATTCTTTATATGCTTTAAAAGATCGTTTTGATTATAAGTCTGTTGGTGGTGCTTTAATGATGGGATTTGTGAAACCTGTTGTTAAAGCTCATGGTGCTAGTGATGCTAAAGCATTTAATAATGCAATGGAACTTGCCTATCAAATGGTTAAAAATGATGTAGTGGGAAAGATGAAAGAAGGATTAAAGGAATGAAAATATTAGATTTTTTACAAAAAGAAGAGATTCCTTTTCGTGATTTAGGCTTATATAAAGAAGCATTTACGCATCCATCATATGCTAATGAATCACATGATTACAAAAAAGACTATGAACGATTAGAATTTATGGGTGATGCAGTTTTACAGTTATATGTTTCTAAATTTATTTTTAAATTATTTCCAGATGTTCCAGAAGGAACACTTACTACACTAAGAAGTAAACTTGTTCGTGAAGAATCTTTAGCACGTTTTTCTAAAGAACTTCATTTAGGAGATTTATTATATTTAGGTGTTGGTGAAGAAAAGAGTGGTGGCCGTGAAAGGGAAAGCGTTTTAGCTAATATTTTTGAATCTTTCATTGGCGCACTTTATTTGGATTGTGGTGAAGAAGAAGTTTTGAAAATTTTAGAACAAACAATTTATAAACATGTTAATGATTTGGATTATGATGATATTACAGATTATAAAACAACTTTGCAGGAATTAATGCAGGCTGATCAAAGAAAAACAGTTACCTATCAGTTGTTGGATGCTAGTGGACCTTCTAATGCTCCTGAATTTACAGTGGCTGCTATGATGGATGACATGCGATTAGGAATCGGCAAAGGTACAAGTAAAAAACGAGCTGAGCAGCAAGCTGCTAAAGCCGCGCTTAATAAATTAGCACAGTAGACCTCTTTGAGGTCTTTTTGAATAATTTCTTTTATTTTGTAAATAATAAAAACAGGAGGTTATTATGAAAAAAATATTAATAATCATATTTGTGTTTTTAACTGGATGTTCTAGTGACGAAATGATTGAAGATAATTCTATTTATACAGATGGTACCTATACGACTATAGCTGATGGTTATGGTAGTGATTTTGAAGTCTTAACAACTATTGAAAATGATCAAATCATAGATATTGTTGTAACTTCACATAATGAAACACCTTCTATTGGTGGCGTAGCGATAGAATCAATGATTGATTCTATGAAAACAAATAATACTGCTCAAGTAGATATTATTACAGGTGCTACAAAAACATCCAATGCATTAATAACTGCTGTAAATGAAGCTTTAGAAAAAGCTAAAAAAAATTAACATTAATGAATATTAAGGTGTCTTGACACAAAAAGTAAGAATTATCTTTATTTTTTTTCTTATTTGGTATATGATAAGACTCAATAAGGGAGGATTCTATAATGGAAAGTTTAAATGTGAGTAGTGAAAGAAATATCACTATGATTATGGATTTTTATGAACTAACCATGTCATATAATTATTTTAAACAAGGTAAAGCTGATGAAATTGCTTACTTTGATATGTTCTATCGTAAAAACCCTGATAATGGAGGGTTTGTTATTTTTGCAGGTTTACAACAGCTTATTGAAGCTATAGAGGATATGCGTTTTACTGATGGTGATATTGAATATTTAAGAAGTTTAAATATTTTTGATGAAGAATTTTTTGATTATTTAAAGAATTTTAAATTTACTGGAACAATTTATGCAATTGCTGAAGGTACACCCGTATTTCCATATGAACCATTAATCACTGTTAAAGCTAAATTGATTGAAGCACAACTTATTGAAACATTTTTATTGGTAACAGTGAATCATCAATCATTAATTGCTACTAAAACACATCGTGTTGTACAGGAAGCTAAAGGACGACCTATCATGGAATTTGGTGCTAGGCGTGCACAAGGCTATGATGGCGCTCATTATGGTGCTAGAGCAGCTTATATTGGTGGTGCAGCTGGTAGTGCAGCAGTTTCAGCAGGTATAGATTTTGGTATTCCTGTATTAGGTACAATGGCTCATTCATTTGTACAATCTTATGATAGTGAATATGAAGCTTTTAAATCATATGCTATTACTTATCCTGATGCATGTACATTATTAGTTGATACTTATGATACATTAAATAGTGGTGTACCAAATGCCATTAAAGTAGCTCATGAAGTATTAGAACCAATGGGTAAACGTCTTGCGGGTATTCGTTTGGATAGTGGCGATATTACATATTTAACTAAAAAAGCCAGAAAAATGTTAGATAAAGAAGGCTTAACAGATTGTAAGATTACTGTTTCTAATTCATTAGATGAATATCTTATTCGTTCTATTTTAGAACAAGGTGCACCAATTGATTCATTTGGTGTTGGTGAAAATATGATTGTTTCAAAATCTTCGCCAGTTTTTGGTGGTGTTTATAAACTGGTTGCTATAGAAAAAAATGGTGTTATTGAACCAAAAATTAAGATTTCTGAAAACACTGAAAAAATTACTAATCCTGGTTATAAGAAAGTCTATCGTTTAATAGAAAAAGAAACCAATAAAGCAACAGCAGATATTATCTCATTTGCTGATGAAGTATTAGATCCTACACAAGATTTAACAATCTACCATCAATTGTCACCTTGGAAAAACAAAACATTAAAAGGTGGAAGCTATGATATTATACCACTTCAACATTTGATTTTTGATGAAGGAAAATGTGTTTATCCAAAATATCCATTGAAAGAAATTAGAGAATATTCTAAAAAACAAAAAGAATTATTATGGGATGAATTATTCCGTTTAGAATATCCTCATGCCTATTATGTGGATTTAACAAAGAAGTTATCAGATTATAAATTAAAACTATTAGCAAAAGAAAGAGATAAATAGAGGTATATTATGGTTATTACAGTAGTTGGATTAGGAGTTGTTGGGGGAAGCTATGTCCAGGCACTGAAGGGTTTAGGTCATGAAGTTTATGGTGTTGATTTAGATAAAGATACTTTAATGCAAGCTAAGGCTGATGGGTGCATAATTGAGGGTTATACAGATGCTCATGAAATTGTAAAACAAAGCGATATGACGATTATTTGCTTATATCCTTCACAAGTTTTAGAATTTATTGCTTCACATGAATTTAAACCTGGTTCTATTGTTACTGATGTTGTGGGAATCAAATCCTATTTTTTAGAAAAAGCTTTGAAATTGGTTAGTGATGATGTGGAATATGTTAGTGGGCATCCGATGGCTGGTAAAGAAAGTCGTGGTTATGCATATGCATCTAAAGATGTATTTATAGGTGCTAATTATATTATTATTGAACATGAAAAGAATAAAAAAGAAACTATTGAATTCATGTGTGATTTTGTTGCAAAGCTTGGCTTTAAAACAGCACGTATTTTGAGTCCTTACGATCATGATGAAATCATTTCATTCACATCGCAGTTATCCCATGTTATAGCAGTTTCTTTAATTGATAGTGATACACAAAAATTTGATACAAAGAAGTATACTGGTGACTCTTATCGTGATTTAACAAGAATTGCCAATATCAATGAAGAATTATGGGTTGAATTATTCCTTAATAATAAAAAGTATTTATTACAATCTATCAATAATTTTGAAAAACAATTTGATAAATTAAAAGAAGCTATTATTAATGATGATAGTGATACAATGATAGCAATGTTTAAAGAAGCTGCTAAAAGAAGAGAAGCACTTGAACAAAAGGATGAATAAAATCCTTTTGTTTTTATATAGGAGAATTTTATGATTAAACTTACAAATCTTACAAAAGAAGAATTGCATCAAATAGGTGTTTCAATTGGTGAAGCCTTTTATGATGAAGGTGAAGGATCATTTACAATGTTACCTAGAAATGATGCCATTCAATTATTGGAAATCATGGTTGAATATTATTATCATATGGGATTACTTTATACATTATCTGAAAATCAAGAAGGTTATGTAGCTTTTTGGTATAAGCATGATGAACAAAATTGGGGTTGGAATATGATTAAAGCATTCTTTAAAATGATTTATCGTTATGTTAAAGAAATACCCTATTCCTCACTCAAAAAAGTAATCCCTTTAATGAACAATCCCTATGAAAAAATATATGCCAATACTGATGATTACGTTGTTGTATCCATGTTGGTTGTTAAAAGAAAATATCAAGGTCAAGGATTTATGCGTGAATTACTAAAAGAACCCTTTCAAAATGCAATAAAAAACAATATTCCATGTATATTAGATACTGACACTATGTTAAAAGTACAAAAATATCAACATCTAGGTATGACACTTGTTGAAGAACATCAAATGCTTAATGGACAAATGATGTATACTTTAGAATATCGAGCTTAATACACTATATTTATAGCAACTTCAATTCGTAAAGTAAGATATGTCTAAAACAGGTAAGAAATATTATCTTACCTGTTATTATTTTCTTCAATCTAAATATCATCAGAGGACTGGCTATTTAATTTTTTCATTTCCTGAACCAGTTTAAAAATCATACCTATCTGTTCGTCACTAAGTCCAGTTGCATCAATATATTTGGGATCAGCACCTGTTGAATATAGCTCACTCATATTTGTCCCTAGTGTTTTTGTTATCTTAACTAACGTTCCGTGTGATGGGGTACGTCTCCCTTTTTCATATGCTGATATTATTTGTTTACTTAAACCAAGTTCCTCAGCTAGCTGGGATTGCGTCATTTTTGAACGCTGTCTCAGCCTTTTTATATTGTATCCCAGATATTTATCGGTTGGTGTGTTATCCATAATGCCACTTCCTTATAGAGGTATTGTAAAATATATTAATATAGTTGTCAACATAATGTTGACAATCTTTGTAACATAAAGTAAACTTAAAGTAAGGGAGGAGGTCAACTTTATGTTTGAATTATGTAGACAGGATAATAATTTTATTATTGATAATCTTAAATATATTAACATTGATGAAGCTAAGCCTTGTATGTCAACTATTGTTGATGATATCATTCTGGCCATGTTTAATATGGGTGTTTTAAAATGCTTTGATAATGGTTTTAATGATAAAAGAAAACCCGATAAGATTATACCTATTGAGCTTATTACTACGTTGTCTGTTGCTGCTAAAATAAAATGCAATACCAGTCTTACTGACATTCCTTGTGCCATACAAAGTCATAAGGTTCTTTCAAAGCTTGGCTACAATCTTGTTGATAAAAAGGAAGCTTACAGTGATTCTAATGTAAAAAAAACGCAATTGATGCCATGACTGAGGGATCACTTCGACATCTAATCAATAAATATGAGGCTGATGAGTTTATTGACTATTATAATGATACGATGCTTAATCATATAATGCCTGAATTAAATATTCAGCCAATGATTCATATAAACGATGTTTCCAAGGTAAAGGTGAACATGCTGAATGAGAATTACGAAAATTCAGGTATCTCTTATGACACGAATACCAATACCTATTATAGAGGATACAAGATTGCAGTTATAAGAGGTATCGTTGAAAATGGTGGCATTATTGAGGAAATAAGATTTGGAAGTGCTGATATTCATGATCTGAATTTAAGCGAGGAAATGCTAAGAAACAGTACTTATTATGAGGGGATATTTATCAAGAGAATTTATCAATTATTTGAAAAATGTAAGAAAAATTGATGTTTACATCCCTTTAAAGAAAAATATGACTGCATATGAGGAGGCAGTTAAAATAGCGAAAAAGAAAAAAGATATAGAATGGGAAAAACATCCCAATGAGGAAAGAAAGGAACAGCTTATAACGCTGGTTACAGATCTTGGAGATTTCTGGGAAAGCAACAATAAGGAAGATGATGGTGATTTTAATGCATGTGTTGTATGGCATACCGATAAGGAAGATGAATATTCAGTATTTATAAGTACTGATACATCTAAAAATGTCAAACAAATTGTATCAACATATGAAATAAGGGCTGAAATAGAAGAGGATTTCAGACAAATAAAGGATATCTGGAAACTTGAGGATTTTAAAAGCACAAAGGAAAACTTCATAGTATTTCATGTTGTCTGTACATTATTAGGGTATCTGTTTTATCAGCTATACTGTTTAATCACTGATGAAGGAAGAAAGTATTTCGGAAAGGAGCTTCCAGTATTAATGAAAAAATATAAACCTAAACATGATGGATATTATATTATCTTCTATGAAGATAAATTTGGTATATTCACTCTTAGCGAAATTATGCCAGGTTGATTTTAAGAAAAAATTTTAAAATTGCTTAAAATATATATGACCCTTTTTGCCCTTTTTTGAAACATATGATAATACTTAAAGTGATAGTTATTATTATTGATATCATTGAAAATGATATTTTTTTTATTTTAAAAAGACTCTTTATTCTCAATGGATCATCACGTGACCATACCTATTAATAATCAAGAGTCTATTTATATTTATTGATAGTTATTTATTTAGCTTTACGAATTGAAGTTATAGCAAATAATCATTTGCAATTAGTAATAATGTTTGCTATAATGAAATAAAGAATCCTTCTATTAAAAATAAATAAAAAAATTTCATTTAAAAAAAGAAATATGCTAGACCATCTGATTCACTTGTCAAAAATATAAAAGCACAATTTGCTT